>USEH01000028.1 GCA_900553675.1 uncultured Ruminococcus sp.
GTCGGCATCAAATGCAGGATCAGGACGGCATTAACCGCCAGCTTCCGATTATCAACGCATACAGCGAATCACTGTCCAATTTGCAGGTTCTTGCTGATGGTTATCCTTCGCTTGAATACGTACAGTCAATCTCAGCAATGAGGCAGACCGGTTATAGCATGGACGATATCGGTGAAGGTAAGAATAGCGACGGACCAGAACTTATAATCTCAGTTGATGATTGTCCGACTTGGATAAACCTTTGGGGCGGTGCAAACACTGTAGTACAGGCTCTTTGGAAAGTCAAAAATACCCGATCAGAAGCCGAAGGTTTTATCAGCAAGCTGAGTGCGGAGGATACGCCTGATTCAGATGGTTACAACATTTTATATTGCTGGTATATATACAGCGTGCCGGCATTTATTCTGGCAAAGTCACGTGTCATACATTATGACAATTCATAATAACAACTATTTCTTTACAGACTTTCTTTTTATCAATCTTGTAGATACTTCGATTTTCAGCGGGTGTATGTCTTTATCAGTGATAATCTGAATCAAACGTTCTACCGCTACTTTACCCAAATATGCTTTTGGAACATCTACTGTCGACAGCGACGGCTCAACATAGGTGCAGAAAGGCATATTGTCAAAACCGACAATCGAAATATCTTGGGGAACTTTATATCCTTTTTCTATCAGAGCTTTCATAGCACCAGCTGCTATGTTGTCATTGTCTGCGAAGTATCCGCTTGATGGGACTGTTCCGTTTTCTAAAGCTTCAAGCATATCGTGATATGAACCGTCCAGCGAAGGTGTAAGGTTTATGACGGGGGAACGTGAAACGCTCATTCCAGCAGCGCGGACTGCTTTGTAAAAACCGTCAGCGCGCTCATCAAAGTTGCCTATCTGGTAGGAAGAGTGAAGATATCCGGGCTGTTCCTTTATTCGCTGGATAAGATGTTCAGTGGCATTGAATGCACCTTGAAAGTTGTTTATGATAACGCAGTTAAAGGGACTTGAGGGATAATATGTATCCAAAACTACAATAGGAACTTTAATTTTTTCAAACGGAGCAAAGTCCTCTTTTCTCATCTCTGTTGCCAAAAGAATTATGCCGTCATATACAGGCAGGGATTCTATTTGATGCTGAATCTCTCCATCGTCATAAAGATAGCTGACGTGTAACTGATAACGGAGGTTTTTGCAGGTGTGTTCTATCCCTTCTGTAAGATGATTGAAAAACGGAGTATCGGAAACGACTGCTCCGTGTTTTTTGTATATAGCGAAAGTGATGTTTCCTTTTATCGAACTTACCAGCGTGCTTTCACTAATTCTTGAAAAGTCGTATCCAAACCGTTCAGCTGCTTCAATTACTTTGTTTCTTGTTGCTATGCTGACGCCGGGCTTGTTATTCAAAGCCATAGATACTGCTGCCTCAGATATGCCAAGCTTTTTCGCAAGTTCTTTTGCTGTAATCGCCATAATTACACCCCCAGTTTTATTCTGATTATATCGTGTTAAGTAAATTAAGTCAATAGTTTTATAAAATTCACTGAATTATTTGTTGTAATTAAGTACTGCATTAAGTATGATAAGAGCAGAAATAATGGGAGGATATATAGTAGTGATAAAGATTGGATTTGCCCCTACAAGAAGAAGTATTTTTTCCGCTTCTGCCGCAGTAGAATACGCTAACCTTACGAGAAATCGACTTAATGACCTTGGCGTTGATTTTGTAGATATTGATGACATTGCTGATGATGGACTTTTACATAGTGAGACTGACAGGATTAAAATTTCAGCTAAATTCAAAAGCGCAGGAATAGATGGTCTGTTTGTTGCTCATTGCAACTTTGGCACAGAATACGAGGTTGCAAGGCTTGCAAAAGAACTCAATGTCCCTGTGCTGCTGTGGGGACCACGCGACGAATGTCCCGACGAACAGGGCGTCAGACTCCGCGACAGCCAATGTGGTTTGTTTGCAACGAGCAAGGTTTTGCGGAGGTTTAATGTCAAGTTTACATATATTCCAAATTGCAGACTTGAAGACCCTGAATTTGAGATTGGACTGAAAAATTTCATTAAGGTTTGTTCAGTTGTGAGAACGTTCAGGGGAATCCGCATTTTACAGATTGGTCCGCGCCCGTTCGATTTTTGGTCGACGATGTGCAACGAGGGTGAACTTCTTGAAAAATTCAATATTCAGCTTTCGCCAATCCCACTTTCAGAGCTTGCAAAGGAAGTCGGAGTTGTCAAGAGCATCGAAGTGGATGTTGCTTATACTATGGATTATTGTAGACAAAACTTCAATATTGCAGTCAGCGATAAAGAGCTGGAGACAATCTGTGCCCTGAAGGTAGCGATGAAAAGCCTTGCGGAGAAATACGATTGTAATGCCATAGCGATTCAGTGCTGGAATGCGTTGCAGGACGAGCTTGGCATTATGCCATGTGCAGCAAACTCACTTCTGAACGAGGATGGTCTGCCGGTTGTCTGTGAGACTGACATCCACGGTGCAGTGACTGCTCTTATGGTTGAAGCTGCGGCTATGGGCGAACAAAGAAGCTTTTTTGCTGATTGGACAGTGCGTCACCCATTCAACGACAACGGCGAGCTTTTGCAGCATTGCGGTCCATGGCCACTTTCCGTCGCCATGCAAAAGCCTACTATCGGATATCCTCTTGCGTTTGATTACCCCGGGGCGGTAGAAGCACTTGCCAAGAATGGGAATCTCACCATTGCCAGATTTGACGGCGATCACGGAAAATACTTTCTGCTTTTAGGCAATGCCAAGACCACTGATGGTCCCTACACCAAAGGCACATATATGTGGATAGAAGTAAAGAACTGGCAAAAACTTGAGACGAAAATAGTTGAAGGACCATATATCCATCACTGCGTCGGTATTCACTCCGATGTCGTCCCGATACTATTTGAAGCGTGTAAGTATATCGGAGTTGAGCCGGACTTGTTCAATACTACCGCAGAAGAAGTAAAATCAAAGCTGTGGGGTTGGAAAGATGAACTATAACGCGTTTTCATTTGAACTCAGAAAAAATGTTGTTGATATGATAGTTGCTGGTAATGGCGGTCACATCGGAGGAGATATGAGCGTCATAGATACGCTGATGACTCTTTATTTTCGTGTTATGAATATTTCCCCTGAGAATATGGATTCCCTTGATCGGGATATGTTTGTTCTTAGTAAAGGTCACTGTGTGGAGGCACTTTATGCAGTTTTAGCGGCAAAAGGATTTTTCTCAATTGATGATGTCATACAGAACTTTATGCAATTCGGCACGCAGTTTGTTGGTCATCCGAACAATAAGCTTCCGGGAATAGAGATGAACAGCGGTTCGCTTGGTCATGGTCTTTCAGTTTGTGTGGGTATGGCGCTTGCGGCAAAAATGAATGGAACAAAAAACCGCGTATATACCGTCATGGGAGATGGCGAG
This sequence comes from uncultured Ruminococcus sp., assembly GCA_900553675.1. Classification (GTDB taxonomy): domain Bacteria; phylum Bacillota; class Clostridia; order Oscillospirales; family Ruminococcaceae; genus Faeciplasma. The sequence continues at coordinate 3,437 of USEH01000028.1, forward strand.
CTTGCCGAGGGCTCGGTATGGGAAGCCGCTATGGCGGCAAGTCATTATCATCTTGATAATCTCTGTGCCGTTATTGATCGCAATTTTTTGCAGATTTCAGGTAATACCGAGGATGTTATGCATCAAGACGACATTGCCAAACGGTGGTCGGCATTTGGGTGGAAAACTATCAAAGTCGCTAACGGAAACGATTCTGATAAGATGTATGATGCATTTATGATAGCCAAGAATAGCAAATACATGCCAACCGTGATAATTTCAAATACAGTTAAGGGCTTTGGCTCAAAGGAAATGGAAAACAAGGCGTATTGGCATCATCGTGTGCCGTCAATGGAGGAATATAATGCAATCATCAGCGACTTTGAAGCACGAAAGAAGGCATGCCTGAATGAATACGATTGCTAATCGAACAGTTATATGCAACGTTTTAATGGAGCATGCAAAGAATGACCGCGACATTGTGGTTCTTTGCTCGGATTCAAGGGGAAGCGCTTCGATGACACCATTTGCAAATGCGTATCCAGAGCAATTCATTGAGATTGGAATAGCGGAACAGAACTTAGTAGGCATATCGGCAGGTCTTGCAAAGTGTGGTAAAAAGGCATATGCTTGTTCACCTGCTTGTTTCATATCATCAAGAAGCTATGAGCAGATAAAGATTGACTGCGCTTACTCAAATACAAATGTAAAATTGATTGGAATAAGCGGCGGCGTGAGCTATGGTGCACTTGGAATGAGCCATCACTCATTGCAGGATATCGCAGCTATTGCTTCACTCCCAAATATGAAAATCTATCTTCCGAGCGATAGATTTCAGACGAGATTTCTTACCCAACAGCTTTTGCAGGATAATTCGCCTGCCTATATTCGTGTCGGAAGAAATCCGGTTGAGGATGTATACGATGAAAACTATACTTTTGAAAAGGATAAGGCTGTATGGCTAAAAACGGGAAATGATATCACTATTATCGCTTGCGGCGAAATGGTAAAATCTGCATACGATGCGGCAATTCTTTTGAATCAAGAGGGCATAAGTGTTACTGTGCTTGATATGTACTGTCTAAAGCCTATTGACGAATATGCAATAATTGAGGCTGCAAAATGCTCAAAGGCAGTCGTGACAGTAGAAGAGCATTCCGCATATGGCGGGCTTGGCTCAATGGTGTCATCTGTAGTATCACGTTATTGTCCAAAAAAGGTTTTGAAATTATCATTGCCGGATTCACCCATCATTTCAGGTACATCCAAGGAGATTTTTGCATATTATGGGCTTGATGCCCATGGCATAAAGTCAAACATTCTAACTTTTCTGGAGGAGTAAGCAATGCGCTGTGTAGTGGCTATAGATCAATCTACGCAGGGCACAAAAGCTCTGCTATTGAGTGATGATGCCAAAATAATTGCAAAGTCATATTTTGAGCATAAGCAGCTCGTAAGTCTTGAAGGATATATTTCACATGACCCTATGGAGATATACGAGAATGTCATTAAGGGTGTAAAGACGCTTGTTGACGCTGTACCTGAGGCGGAAATTTCCGCCATTGGGATAACCAATCAGCGTGAGACTACGGTTGCTTGGGATGGCATGAGCGGGAAACCTGTTATCGACGCTATTGTATGGCAATGTTCTCGTGCAAAGGGTATTTGTAAATCACTTACCGACGAGCAGAAAGCTGTAATTAGCGAAAGAACCGGCATACCTGCTTCACCGTTTTTTCCTGCTGCAAAAATGAGATGGATACTTGAAAATGTTTCTGAAGCTCGGAATCTTGCACTGCAAGGGCGCCTGTGCTTGGGTACAATAGATTCTTGGCTGATTTACAAACTGACCGGTGCTTACAAAACCGATGTTTCTAACGCCTCACGTACACAATTGATGAACCTTGAACTTCTTGATTGGGACGATGAGATACTAAAAATGTTTGGAATTACAAGAAATATGTTACCTGAGATTTGCGCGTCAGACGCCTTTTTTGGAGAAACCGATTTTGGAGGAATACTAAAAAATAAATCGCCGATACTCGCGGTTCTCGGTGATTCTCATGCGGCACTATTTGCTCAGCACTGTCATGATCCTGGAAAATTAAAGGTTACATATGGCACTGGCTCGTCGGTTATGATGAACACCGGTTCTGAGATTATTAGGTCAAAAAATGGTCTGGCTAGTTCTGTCGCGTGGAAGCTCAGCGGTAAGACAGATTATGTTTTAGAGGGAAATATCAATTACTCAGGAGCTGTAATTTCATGGCTGAAAAACGAGCTTGGATTAATTGATTCGCCGGATGAAACGGAAGAGATAGCTTTTGCTGCGAACAAATCCGACAAAGTGTATTTGGTTCCCGCGTTCAGCGGATTGGGCGCACCATATTGGTTTGATGATGCAAAAGCTTCAATTGTTGGAATGTCCAGACTTACCGGCAGGGCAGAAATAGTCCGTGCGGCGCTTGATTCAATCGGATTTCAGATAAATGATATTTTGATTGCTATGAGTCGAGACTCAAAGCTGCCGATTAAGTTTGTCGCAGTAGACGGCGGACCTACGAGTAATCGGTATCTTATGCAGTTTCAAAGCGGTATTTCCGATACCAATATCAGAGTATCTGAGGTAAGCGAGCTTTCGGGAATTGGTGCAGGATTCGTGGCGGGGATAACTGATGGAGTATTTTCATTTGATATGGCGTTTTCTACACTCAAATATACGTTATATAAACAACATATGCCTGAAATTGAGCGTCAGAGTTTGCTAAGCGGTTGGAAACAGGCAATCAAAACCGTGGTATATAACATAACAGATTGTAACCTTTAGATTATCAACTTTTTATACATAATATGAACCTTGGTTTATTCATTACCGACTTTGACATTTTTTATATTTATAAGAGAGTGATGATTTGAATAAAAAGTGTATAGCGGTCATAACAGCGCGTGCGGATGCAAGCGAGCAAAAGGATGTGCTTTCAGGAATATCATCGGCGGCGTTTTCGCTTGGACATTCAGTTGCAGTGTTTTCAAACATTTATAACCATTGGGCTGATGATAAGTTGCTCAATTTTGAAAACATAATCTATGACCTTTTTGATCCACTGCCATTTTGTGGAGTCATCATCACCGCTGAGGCTTTTAAGGATATTTCCATTCTCAATGGCGCGGTCAAAAAAATATGTGATGTTGGTATTCCCTGCGTAGTTATAGACGGCAGCATTGATGGACTTATGAGCCTTTGGTCTGATGATTCTTACGATCTTGAAAGAATAGATGAGCATCTTATTTGCAGCCACGGCTTTAGAAATATTGATGTTTTAACATGCAAAAGTGGAGAACATTTTTCTGAGCGCAGGCTCGAAGGGGTGCTTCGGGCGTTTGCGCATAACGGAATTATGTGTGACGAAAACAAAATCTTTTACAGTGGAAACTTCTGGTCCGATTCGGGCGAAAAACTTGCAAAGCGATATATAAGCGGAGAACTTTCATTGCCGCAGGCGGTTATATGTATCAATGACTACATGGCGTTTGGTCTTTGCAGCGAACTTATACGATGCGGCATAAAAATTCCTGAAGATATAACCGTTATTGGCTACGACAGCAGTGAGGAGAGAATTCTTCACTTCCCATTTCTTACAACCTGTCGGCGTGACAGGCGCGGTCTTGGAATAAAAGCGGTTGAGATTATAACTAATCAGAAGAATAAAGAATCTCCACGCAAAAGCGAAATAATATATGGACTTTCCTGCCCATGCGGACTTAAAGCCGCTCAGATACATCATGATGTTGACACTGCGTTCTCAAGGTGGAATCGCACAGCCTTAAGTTCTTTTCAGAAGTTTTCGGGAGCCTTGACTGCCTGCCGCACACTTTCTGAATATACGTCAGTTCTGTCTGAATACTTTCATATGCTCAGCGGAGTGTCAAATCTCACTCTATGCCTTGACAAAGCATGGAATAGTCAGAGATTCGATGGGGAAGAGTTTTTACTTTTTGAAATAGACGGTGTAAAGCACTCTACGTTGAAAACAGTTAAAAACAAGGATTTACCCAGTAATATTATAAAAGATACTGAAAACCCTGCTATGTACTTTTTCAGTCCGTTCTATTATCAGATGAGGCTGTTTGGCTATATGGTACAAAGATTTGACAAGCCCGGAAGCTATGATTTCAGCTTTCTTGATTGGAGCAAGGTGTCGGCAAACGCACTTGAATTTCTGCGAATGAAAAATGACATTGACTATCTTACTCAATGTCAAAAGATATCGAAGCATTACGATGCGATTGCTGGCTTCTGCACTCTTAACGAATTTCGGCGGATAGTTGATGCAATAGACAGCGCAGAGCTTTCTGAATGTGTGATGTATTCTATCAATCTCAATGTCCCTGAGGAAAGCCGTTTTTCACTTGGTGAGAACTATATAAATGGAGAGGTTTCTGTGATTGCATCGGCAATAAGGAAAGCTGTAAAGTCTCATGAGGCTTTATGCGTAACAAGTAATAATCTTTTTCTTATACTAAGCAAAAATCCAGACGCCTACTTTTTTGACCGTTTAAAAGCAATGGTGTGCTATGATTTATGTTCAAAAGACAAAACACTTTCAGCAAAAGTGAGCTTTAACGAATACCGATTGGCGGATATTGACCTTATACTTAAAGATACAAAGAACTGTGGAACAGGACTAAAAGATAATTTTGTGAATCCGCACTATAAAGCACTGCTGATGATGAGAAGAAATATTTATTCATCTCCGAAGCATGCTGCTTCAAGGGAGCAGGCGGCAAAATCTCTTTGCTTAAGCACTGGATATTTTGCGGCAACTTATAAAAAGTTCTTCGGAATAAGCTATAACAATGACTGCATAAACGCAAAGATAATGCGTGCAAAGTATCTTCTTTGTACTACGGTCATGAGCATATACGCAGTTGCAATTGCTTGCGGTTACACAGACGAGAAGTATTTTGCAAGACAGTTCAGACAATCGGTTGGATGCTCTCCAATGCAATACAGAAATATAGCGTATTAATAACGGTAAAAAGCAATTGCTTTTTATAGATTTATCTGAAAGGAATGCAAAAAATGAAAAAAAGAATAATAGCTGTTATTTTAGCAGTTGTGATGATTACGACTCTTGTCGGCTGCGGCAAACCCAAAAGGGAAGTTATTGAGCTGACTCTTTCTACTGAGGACGCCGAAGCAATCTTAAACGCCGCGGGCATCTATCTGCCGGAAGCTGAATCGGTTGCCTGCAAGAACACTGTTATCAGGCTGTACGGCTACAGAAACGATCTTCAGAACTACAGCGAAGAGGAAATGGTTCAGACCGGCTACTGGACTTTCAAGGAAAAGTACGGCTGCGACATCGAATAGATAGAATGTACCTTCGGCGAAAGATGGACAAATCTTGCAAACCTTCTTCTTGCCGATGATGTACCCGATTTCTATGCGGCGTGGGCAACGGACTTTCCGTATTACTCAATCAAGGGTATGTTCCAGCCAATCGACGATTACATAGATTATGACGACCCGCTTTGGGCAGGAATGAAATACATGGCGGATACCTTCTTCTCTGTCGGCGGCAAGCACTATATTTTTATTACCGACGTAATGGCTAACAGCGTGGTAGTATATAACCGCCGCATTATGGACGAATGGGGCTTCGACGATCCCGCCGAGCTGTTCTACAACAACGAGTGGACATGGGATAAAATGATGGAAATGTCTATGGACTTCACCGACGCGGAGGATGGCAGATACGCCTTTAATGCATGGCATACCGAGGAAGCTCTGTTCTCCTCAACCGGCACTTATCTTGTCGAATTTGACACTGAAACCGGCAAGTATGTCTCAAATATCGACGATCCGAGGATCGAGCGCGCATCCACATGGCTGTATGACGTTATGAAGAACGAGCTGTGCTTCCCGATGTGGACCAACGGTTGGACTCTTAACTTTGGTGCAGAGGGCGGCGGAATGAAGGAAGGCAAAACCCTGTTTGCAATGGATCCGTGGTATGTCTTCGACGAGTGCCGCAGCGCAGAGGAGTATGACGCTGTATTCGGCGATATCAGAGCGGGCGAGCTTATGATAGTTCCCGTTCCGCGCGATCCCAACGGCGACGGCGAGTATTATATCGATTCTAAGATCAAGGGCTATAACCTCATCAATGGTGCACCTAACCCTGAGGCAGTAGCGCTTTTGGCAGCGTGCGACAGATTCAAGACAATCGACCCCACCGTTACCAGCTTCGACCGCAGACAGCTTAAGGATAAGAAGGGCTGGACGGAAGAAATGCTTGATATGTGGGATACCATGTATGAGATAGCGAACTCGCACAACACGCTGATTATCTTTGGAGAAGGTCTTGGCGACCGCGTTGCACCGATAGTTGATGCCATTATCAACTACACAAGAAACAGCGACAGCACCTTCACCCAGCGCAAGGAGCAGAACTCTGAAAAGCTGGAGTACTATCTCGACGAGCTTAACAAGCTGGTAGAAGAAGCTGATTAAAGCTTAGTATAATGTCATCGAATAAAACAGACCCGAACTTGCTTTGGGTCTGTTTTTTATGTGATACGAAAAAATCGGTGTAAAGCCTTTTTCGGGGCTTTGCACCGATTAAACATTATAATATATCAATCATTCATAAGCTTGGCAAGCTTGTCCGCAATTGCCGAAAGGAACTCTTCCGAGTAAACGGTGCGCTTGTTTTCTATGGTGGAAAGCGCTGCCATGTCGCCGGTCATAATGCCCGATTCGATGGTGGAGACGGTAGCTTTTTCAAGATTGTCGGCATAGTCGCACAGGGCTGGAATATTGTCAAGCTCGCCGCGCTTTCTTAACGCTCCCGACCACGCAAATATTGTGGCTACGGGGTTTGTAGAGGTCTTATCACCCTTCAGCCACTTGTAATAGTGACGCTGAACGGTGCCGTGGGCGGCTTCGTACTCATAAATTCCATCCGGAGATACAAGCACCGATGTCATCAGACCCAAGCTTCCGTAAGCGGTGGCAACCATGTCGCTCATAACGTCGCCGTCGTAGTTTTTGCAAGCCCATATCATTCCGCCCTTTGACTTTACAACACGTGCAACAGCGTCGTCGATAAGCGTGTAGAAATATTCGATACCTGCGGCTTCAAACCTTTCCTTGTACTCGTTTTCGTAGATTTCCGCAAAGATGTCTTTAAATCTGTGGTCGTAGATTTTGGAGATGGTGTCCTTTGCGGCAAACCAGATGTCCTGCTTGGTGTCAAGAGCGTAGTTAAAGCAGGCGCGCGCAAAGGCGGAAATTGAGCTGTCTAAATTGTGAACGCCCTGAATAATGCCGTCGCTTGCGGCGAAATTGTTAATAAGCGCCCTTGTCTCGTTGCCGTTTTCGTCGGTGACGACAAGCTCGGCTTTAGAGCCCTTGGAAACCTTAAGCTCGGTGTTTTTGTAGATGTCGCCGTAGGCGTGCCTTGCAATGGTGATGGCCTTAGTCCATGTCGGTATGAAGGGAGTTATGCCCTTTATTATGATGGGTGCGCGGAAAACCGTACCGTCTAAAATCGCCCTGATAGTGCCGTTTGGCGACTTCCACATCTCTTTGAGATTGTATTCTTCGACCCTCGCGGCGTTCGGGGTGATGGTTGCACACTTGACGGCGACTCCGTACTTTTTGGTAGCCTCCGCCGAATCGATAGTTACCTGATCGTTGGTTTCGTTGCGGTGAACAAGACCCAAATCGTAATATTCGCTCTTTAAATTGACATATGGGAGTATCAGCTGATCCTTTATCATCTGCCAGATAACCCTTGTCATTTCGTCGCCGTCCATCTCGACGATGGGCGTGGTCATTTCAATTTTTGCCATGCTGTATCATTCCTTTCAAATGAGTTTATGTTAATGTCTGCGCCGGTTTTTCGGCTTGCTTTCCTGTATTTTAAGATTTGATTTTCCGACCTTTTTCAGCTTTGCGATAAAGAATCCCTCATAAAGCTCGTCCGGCATTACGCATAATGTTCCGTCGAGCCTGACCGGAAGTCTTGGCAGAGTGTCGAGCCAATCGTTATCAAGCGGGACTATCTCCAGTCCGCCGCCGGATAACGCCCAGCTTACAACATCTTCGTTTTCCTTTGCTAAAACCGAGCAGGTGGAGTATATCATCTCATGCCCCGACTTTAAAAGCGATATCGCCTTAGCTAAAAGAGCCTTTTGGGAGCGGACACATTTCGCGATTAATTCCTCTGTGAAGCCCGGATTTTCCTGCGAAGTTTCGCTCTCAAAGTGAAGCGTTCCGCTGCCTGAGCAGGGAGCGTCCAGAAGAATTGAATCAAAGCTGAATACCGAATCAAGCCGCCGCGAATCCGTCTCCATGACGTATACGCAATTGGCACCCAAAAGCGAAACATTGTGCCTAAGCCGCTCCGCGCGGATGTGATTCATTTCGCAGGCGGTTATACGGCAGCCGTTTTTGGTGATAGCCGCAAGCTGGGTGGTCTTCGAGCCTGGAGCCGCTGCCATATCAAGAATATCCGTGCCGATTTGTGACTTCATAAGAACCGGAGGAAGCATCGAGCTCAGGCTTTGCAGATATATCCGCCCCTCGGCATAAGCCGGAAGCGCCTGAATATCAGGCTCTGAGGCGTTTTCAATCATAAAGCCGTCTTCATACCATCCGGAAGGGGTAAGCTCGATTCCTTCGCTTTTTAGCTCGGAAAGAGTGGCTTTGCGCTCGCCCTTAAGTGGGTTTATGCGAAGGCTTGGTTTGCGCTTTGCAAAGTATCCCGAAAGGATTTTCGGGGCAAGCTCCGCGCCGTACTGCTCTGTAAGAAGCGATTTTATAAGCTCAAAGCTTTTATTTTCCGCACTCATGGTTATATCTTTGACCTTGTGTAATCAAGAAGTCCTCCGGCAAGGATAATTTCGCGCTCGCGCTCGGAAAGCTCGATTTTCAGAATGATTTCCTTGCCGTTGGAGACGTTTTTCATCACAACGCTGTTTTCAGCCTTGACAGCCGCTCTTATACCGGTCAATTCAAGCTTGTCTCCCTGAGAAATGCAGTCGTAATCTGCTTCATTTTCAAAGGTAAGCGGCAGGATTCCGGCGTTTACAAGATTTGCCTTGTGGATTCTGGCAAACGACTTTACTATTACCGCCTTGATTCCAAGATACAAAGGAGCAAGCGCGGCGTGTTCGCGGGATGAGCCCTGACCGTAGTTTGAGCCGCCTATAATCACGCTTTCACCGAGACCGAGCGCTCTCTGCGGGAAGTCGGCATCAACAACCTCAAAGCAGTGCTTTGAAATTTCGGGGATGTTCGAGCGCAGGGGGAGAATCTTTGCGCCGGCAGGCATGATGTGGTCTGTTGTGATATTGTCGCCGGTCTTTAAGGAACATTCAACGTTTAAGCTGTCCGAAAGGGGAGAGGTTTTGGGGTAGTCCTTTATGTTGGGACCGCGAAGCACCTCAACGCTTTCATATTCGTTTTCGCTTGCGGGGAGAGTAACCATGTTGTCGTTGATTATAAATTCGTCGGGAATGTCAAACTGCGGCATTTCGCCAAGGGTTCTCGGATCGGTCAGAACGCCTGCTATCGCCGAAGCCGCGGCGGTTTCGGGGGAGACAAGGTAGATTCCGGCGTCCTTGGTGCCGCTTCTGCCTAAGAAGTTTCTGTTGAATGTGCGAAGCGACACGCCCTTTGAGTTGGGGGACTGTCCCATTCCGATGCAGGGACCGCAGGCGGATTCGAGGATTCGCGCACCTGCGTCGATGATGTCAGAAAGTGCGCCGCTGCGCGATATCATGTTAAGCACCTGCTTTGAGCCGGGGGCTATGCCAAGCGAAACATCCGGATGGGCGGTTTTGCCCTTAAGTATATATGCCACCTTCATCATGTCGAGCAGGGATGAGTTTGTGCAGGAGCCTATAAGCGCCTGATCTATCTTCATTCCGGCAAGCTCGCGGACGGTTTTAACGTTATCCGGAGAGTGTGGGCAGGCAACCATCGGCTCTAAAGCACCGAGGTCGATGGTAAGCTCTTCGTCGTAAACGGCGTCGTCATCAGCCTTGATCTCAGTCCAGACGTCCTCGCGCTGCTGAGCCTTTAAAAACTCATACGTGCGCTCGTCGGAGGGGAATATGCTGGTGGTTGCGCCAAGCTCCGCGCCCATGTTGGTAATGGTCGCTCTTTCGGGAACGCTGAGGGTTTTAACGCCCTCGCCGCAGTATTCTATTATCTTACCGACTCCGCCCTTAACGCTCAACCTTCTGAGAACCTCTAAAATAACGTCCTTAGCGGAAACCCAAGGGCTTAATTTGCCGGTAAGCTCTATTTTAACAATCTTGGGATATTTGATGTAATACGTGCCGCCGCCCATTGCAACCGCAACGTCCAGTCCGCCTGCGCCTATGGCTATCATGCCCAAGCCGCCGCCGGTGGGGGTGTGGCTGTCGGAGCCGATAAGGGTCTTGCCGGGCTTGCCGAAGCGCTCGAGATGTACCTGATGGCAGATACCGTTGCCGGGACGTGAGAACCAGATACCGTACTTCTTTGCGACAGAACCGATAAATCTGTGGTCGTCGGCATTCTCAAAGCCGCTCTGGAGCGTGTTGTGGTCGATGTATGCCACGGAGCGCTCAGTCTTTACGCGGTCAACGCCCATAGCCTCGAACTGGAGGTAAGCCATTGTACCAGTTGCGTCCTGCGTAAGGGTCTGGTCGATCTTCAGACCGATCTCTGTTCCCTTTACCATCTCGCCGTCGATGATGTGCGCCTTGATGATCTTTTCAGTCAATGTAAGTCCCATATCTTTGCTCCTTGTTTGTTTAGAGTCACCGGGGAGTCCCCGACATAAATATACAATTATATTATATACCACTTTTCATTATCTGTCAAGAATTTCACAATAAAAAATGATGTTGGCATGCGGTCAATGCTATGTATCGACGGAATCCATATGCGCAATTGTGCAAAACATCGGAACAGATACAAAAATCCCGCCGTACAGAGCTGACCCTGATACAGCGGGAATATCTGTGCTATAAATTACTGCTTGTCCTCGATGAACTTTACGATATCGCCGACAGTCTTGATGTTCTCGACCTGATCCTCGGGGATCTCAACATCGAACTCGTCCTCAAGAGCCATTACCAGATCAACAACGTCCAGGGAATCAGCGCCCAGATCGTCCTGAATGTTGGAAGCCTCGGTGATGTCGTCAGCCTTAACGTCGAGCTGCTCGGAGATAAGCTCCTTAACCTTGTCAAATACCATTGTATATACCCTCCAAATTAATTATAAGTTCCTTCCGGAAACATTTCATGATATATTATATAACATACCACACAAATATTCAAGCCCCGGAATGAATTTTTTGCAAAGAATTTTCTACAAAATTATTCAGTAAACATGCCGATTTTTCTAAATTTCGCATAACGCTTCTCGAGAAGCTCGTCAATTTCGGACTTCTTCAGGCGGTATACCGCGTCCACAAGGTACTCGTAGATGTTATCGGCTGTCTGCTCGCGGCTCATGTGGGCGCCGCCGGTGGGCTCCGCGATAATCTTGTCGCACACGCCGAACTTCATGAGATCCTCGGCGGTGATCTTCAGCATTTCGCAGGCTTCCTTCTCCTTGGTGCCGTCCTTCCACAGAATGGACGCCGCGCCGCGGGGACTTATCACGGAATACAGCGCGTTCTCAAGCATCGCAAGCTCGTCGCAGACCGCAAGAGCGAGCGCTCCGCCGGAGCCGCCCTCGCCAAGCACC
>USEH01000029.1 GCA_900553675.1 uncultured Ruminococcus sp.
CGGCAAACAAAAGTACGACGATTACAAATGATATGCCGCCGTCTCCCCGCAGGGAGCGAAATCCCCAGCGCAAGCAAAGCGCAGGAGAGGAAGGCAAAACAGTCCGGTGGACTGTTTTTTCGTGGGGAAACCACCGTAAGGGGTTTCCCTATGGACGCGCAAAGCGCGTCCATTACTGCACAAAGTAGTAGTTCAATTCACTCCTATAAGTATAATTCATATAATATTATACATATAGTTATAGCTTTTCTGCCTCAAATCCTCTCAATAACCGCCATCATAGTCCTTACGCACACCCTTGCCGACTCGCAAGCCATCTTAGCAAATTCCTCCGCACCGCCGGATACGCTGTCCGAAACAGCCTTGATAAGCAGCGCCGGCACTCCGCAGCGGTTTGCGGTAAGAAGTATTCCGGCAGACTCCATCTCGCAAATAGAAGCCCCGAATTTTTCATGAAGCTCTGCCTTCTTATCGGGGTCGGCAACAAACTTGTCAGCCGAGGCGCATATAACCCTTTCAAGCTGAGGCATAACACTGACAGCAAGCTCAATCAGCTTTGGGTCGGCGGGAATATATATATCCGGAAGGTCTAAATACCTGCCCTGCTCGGTGCCGTCTATTGCGGAGGTGTCGTAATCATAATGAACCGTTTTTTCCACAACACAGGTGCGGCATAGCGACATTTCGGGCGTAAGCCCTCCGCATATTCCGAAGTTTACAATAAGCTCCGCACCGTATTTGGATATCAAAAGCTGAGTGGCGGCGGAGGCGTAAATCTCGCCCGCTCCGCTTTTGGCAACGTATAAATCATTCCCGCTCACATTGTATCTGCGGATATCAAAGCCGTCTGCCGTAATCGTCTCTATAGGCTCGCCCATCTCGGTCAGCATGGCGTTTATCTCGTCCATAACCGCAACTATCATTCCTATTTTCATGTTTTATTCTTCCTTTCTTTTTGTGATGATTCCGCTAATCAGTCCAGCACCGTTTCCATGGTAGTTTTCTGGATTCCCATGCCCATCCTCTCGTAAAACGCCCTTGCGGCGGCGTTGCCCTCCCATACGTTCAGGGTGATATTGTGGCATCCGATAGACTTGGCATACGCCTTGACATGCTCAAACAGCGACGAAGCGATATGCCTGCCCCTCCAGCTCTCATCAACGCAGATGTCGTCTATGTATATCGACTTGAAGGGCTGCGTATTGTCCTGCCCGATGGTGCTTTTAAGCTGACAGAAGGCGTAGCCGCGCGCCAGATCCTGTTCGTCCGTCCAGACGAATATCGGGGTGTTGTCGGCATTGATGATGTCCGTAAGCTCGGAATCGGTGTATTTTTTGGTGTTAGGCTTAAACAAATCGGGGCGGATGTTATAATGCACCATCAGCACCTGCTCTAAAAGTGAATTTATCTGCGGGATGTCCGCAACTGTTGCTTTTCTTATCATATTCTTGAATCTTCCCAGTCCTTTCTGTATAGAATGTTGACCTGCGTATCCTCGACGGTTCCCATGCGGGTCTGATACTTTATGGTGGAATAGTGCTTAAAGCCGCACTTTTCCTGAACTCTGGCAGATTGACGATTTCTTACGAAATATCCGCAGAAGATAGCGTCAGCCCCCAGATCCTCAAACAGATATCGTATAACCTCGCCGACAGCCTCGGGCATAAGTCCATTGCCCCAGTAGTCTTTTGAAAGGACATAGCCGATTTCGCGGCATTTAAGCCCTGAAAACTCAGGAAATTCAGCCTCGTCGTACTTTTCAATGCCCAGCGAGCCGATTACCTTGCCCTCGTGCTCCAAGGCAAAGACCTTCTTTCCGCTGATAAAGCTTTCAAGAATCCCGCGGGATATATCAATGCTTTCGTGCGGAGCCCATCCTGCCATCTGACCCACTCCGTCAACACGGGCGTATTCGTAGAAGTCCTCCAAGTCGGACATCCTCCACGGGCGAAGAAGCAGACGGTCGGTTTTCAGCGTTACTTGGGTTATATCTATTGGAATGTTCATAAATTACCCTCCTATCAGTTTCTGTGATTGAATAAAAGTGTCGGTCTACCTTATCGACATTATATAAATCTGACAAGGATTCCATTCATCCCATAGCGTCGGAAAGACCTCTAATTCCTTGAATCCCAGTGACAGATAGAACAAATTGGTATCGTCATACTCCTTATACCTTCCCATCTGCACCGTTTTTACCTGAATAAATGAGTATCCCAGCCGGACAGCTTCGCGCCTTGCCTCTTCAAAAAGCGATCTTCCCACGCCTTTTCTGTGATGGTCTTTGACAACTCCCATCACCGCAAGCTCGACGGTTTCCTTTCCGGTCTGCTTTAAGTACAAAAAGCCTATGGGATTGTCATCCTCAAAGGCGCAGAAAAACGGCTTTCCTGCGCTTTCGCGGATGTATTCCTCACGCGCGGAATCTATCCCGAACCATTCCGGCAGAGCTTCCAAGATTTCTCTTGATATATTAAGCTTTTGATTGTCGTCGGTTATTTGTTTTATATTCATGTAAAGTCCCCTTTTAATGCGTTATCAGCCCGACTCTTTGCCCGCAACGGTATCCTTAACAACAAACACCGTTCCGGCAATCATGATGATCAAAGCGGCGAAATAAACCACGGTCAGCTTCTCGCCGAGAATCACGAAGGAAAGAAACGCTCCCACAAACGGCGCAACGGCATAGTATGCACTGGTTTTTGCCGCTCCCAAATCTCTCTGCGCGCGGATATACAGGAAAATGCTCATGCCGTATGCAACAAATCCCAACAGCATAGCCGGAAGAATATAGCGTATCTCCGGAAGCTTTTCGCCGGAAATAAGTGCAATCACAAAAGCTCCTCCGCCCGAAAAGATTCCTTTAAGAACAACTATTTCATATGTGCTTTTATCCGAGATGCTGCGGGTACAGTTGTTTTCCAATCCCCAGCAGGCGGTCGCTAAAAGCACCAGAACTGAACCGTAGGAAAACCGGAAGCTTCCCGCTCCTTCAAACGAAAGAAGTATGCTTGATAATGTAATCATGCCGATAGCCGCCCAAAGCCGCTTGCTTACGGCTTCCTTGAAAGCAAGACAGGCAATAAGCGTAGTCGCCACGATCTCAAAGTTGCCGAGCAAAGAAGCGTTTGCGGCTGTACCGTATTTTATGCCGAGCATTAAAAAGATCGGCGCAAGGATGTCAAGCACAATCATTCCTATTGTATATGGCAGATCCTTTTTTGTAAGGCGCTCCGCCCTGTCCTCGTTATGCCAGTGGAACAGATACATAATTCCAACGCCGACTCCCGCACCGAGGTATAAAAATGCCGCCATGAACGTTGCGGGGACATTATTTAAAAGCAGCTTTGAAAGCGGAGTGTTTATGGCATAAAATGCAGCCGCCAAAAGCGCAAATATTATTGAAATGTGTTTTGATTTCGTTGTTATCACCTTGATATTGATATTTTTTCTCTGAAAACCCCAAATTCGGTGGGTCTGAAATTCGGGTTCTACATCAAATTCTTACTTAACTCCCCTCATAATCATAGTTACGGACATATTAGTGTCCCACTGCTTAATGCCGTTGTCATACAGCTCAATTCTTTTGTCATACTTCGCATTGATTATTCCGATTAATTCCTTTATTTCGCGATCACTCACAACACCTGCGTCGATCTGCGCCAAGCTTGCAGCATTATCTATCACGCACCTTCTGTCGGCATTTATCATAGCATAAGCCATTTCCTTTGGATAAATGGGGTTATCGGGAGTGAGATTTATTGTGATGTAGTCGGTAGTTACATTCTTAAAGCCAAATTTCTCCATGCACAAAGGCAGTTCCATTTCGGTTTGAGGATATGCGCATATGGCATACTTTTCATTGATATCCCTGAAATATTTATCCACCCGATTCCATATTTCCTTTTCCAATTCCGATTCTTCATTTATGCAGTGCGCCGATAAATTGACTCCTTTTCTGGCAGACATAACTATGCAAACTCCGCCCTCTCTCAGAACGCGGTATTGTTCACCGTAAAACGCCGACGGCTCGATATGCTCCGCGACAGTGTTGGAAATCGTCACATCAAACGAGTTGCTTTCATATGGCAGCTGTGTGGCGTCTCCCTCGGCAAATTCAATCTGCGGGGCTAAGCTTTTTTGCAAAATCTATAAAATTAGAATCTCTGTCAATTCCGACTATACGAGCGGATGGATACCATCTTGCCAAGGACTGCGCAAGCGCTCCCGGACCGCAGCCGATCTCTAATATTTCCGCTTTGCTGCGATTCCGAACGCATCGGTGTATTTGCTTTTAAACATATCGGCAAATCTTAAGGCTCGGGAGTCGTATAACGTTCCTGTGCTTTGTATGAATGTTGACCATATTGTGTTCATAAAAAATCCCTCCGCAAAATTCAAATTAGCCTTTAGACATCAGCCATTTCTCAATAGCTTTGCGATTCGGTGGAGAAATATTGTCAGGCAGATTATCTGCATCAAAGAACAGCAGTTTATCAACCTCGCCTTCCTGACATTTCAAATCTCCCGAATACTTCTTACATAAAAATACAATATCCACAATCGACACTTCGTCGCTGTTTGGATAAACATAGTGCAAATCCATACCCGAAAAAATCCCGAATAAATTTAATTCTTCCGCAACCAGCCCCGTTTCCTCGAATAACTCTCGTTTTGCCGCTTCTTCAACCTCTTCGTCAAGCTCAACCGAGCCGCCCGCATATCCCCAGCAATGATTATCGCTCCTCAGCTGCAATAAAATACGTTCATATTCGTCTTCGATAATTACGCTCGCCCCTACCTGCAATAAAGGTCTGTGTCCAACTTCTTTTCGCAAATCCATAATATAATTTGACATTTTATTCTCTCCGTTTAATTCTAATTTTTCTTGCTCCACAGACGATGTAAAGTATCCATCCGCACCTTACCTGATACTCCAAAGATAAAAGTCAATCTTTTTTACCGGCGAAATCCAAGTATAATCCGGCAACAATCTATCAAACATACAAAGACATTCATGTGAACTCTCAGTTTTCAAAAAAACATCATACCATTTGCAAATGCTGCCATAAAGGTCTTTTATTTTATTTAGTCGTTGAGGGTCTGACAGCTTCGGAAGGCTAAGCCCAAGGTTTTCGACAACATACTTATCCCAAATGGGCATTTCAGATCTGACAGTCGCCAGCATTTTACTGGCAAATGACGCTTCAATATTTCCGGTCTGCCTGTATAGCTCATCAATGATAAATTCAAAAGTGACCTGCCTATCGCCCTTCACCGATTCAAATAATCTATAATATTTTCCCCGCCATTCGGCGTTTCTCCGTACTTTGTAATAGCCATTGAATGTCCGCTGAAAATCAGCGTCTATTGAAACATCTGTATTCCAAACTGCTTTCATTATCGCCAAATATGTATCAAGCCCCATATTGGCTGCAAGTACATTTTGAATTACTGATGTGGGATTTATTGTTTTCACAATATTTCATTCCTTTCTTTGCCTATTTGACATCCCCGCGCGATGCTCTATTAATCTATAATCAGACCGATTCATGAGAGCTTTGACATCAACACGATACACTCCACATGCCCTGTAAACGGAAACATATCCACCGGCTGAATCCTTTTAACCTTGTACCCCGCCTTAACCAGTACGCCCAGATCCCTTGCCTGAGTTTCGGGATTGCAGGAAACATAAACTATCCTTTCCGGCGAAAGCTTAACAAGCGAATCAAGAGCCTTTTTATCGCAGCCCGCCCTTGCAGGGTCTAAAAACGCAGCGTCTGCGGACTCGCCCGCACTTAACATCTCGCACAAAAACTCGCTGGTGTCCATGCTGACAAACTGCGCGTTTGTAATTTTGTTAAGGCGAGCGTTTTTGATGGCGTCCTTTACTGCGGCGGAGTTGGACTCCACGCCTATAACCTCACCGCAGTGCTTTGAGGCTATCAGCCCGATGGTGCCTATGCCGCAGTAGCAGTCTAAAACGCGGTCGCTCTTTTTAAGCTTTGCCATCTCCACTGCCAGCGAATAGAGCTTTTCGGTCTGAACCGGGTTTACCTGATAAAACGACTTTGAGGATATCAGAAATTTAAGACCCATCAGCTCATCTGTTATCCTGCCGTTTCCGAAAAGCGGCTTTTCGTGCTCTCCCAACAGGATTTTGCCGTCGGTTCCCGCAATGTTCTGCACAACCGTTTTTATTTCGGAGTGGAGCGACACAAGCTCTTTAGCAAGCTCTGCGCCCTTCGGGAAAATCGGCGAAGCTGTCGCGATGGTAAGCATATACTCCCCTGTTTTCGCCGCCTTGCGGACGGTTGCAAACTTAATGCTTCCCCTGTGGGATATCTCGTCGTAGGGCAGCGCCTTGTATTTGGGCATCAGCCTGCGCAGATCCTTTATTATCTGCCCCGAAAGCCTGTCTTCAAGCAGGCAGTCGTCAGTCGGAACCACCGCGCCGGTTGTGGACTGATATATCCCCGATATGATTCGCTTGTTGGGGTATCTCAGCCTGAAAGCCCTTGTCGACTTGTTGCGGTAGCGCAAGGGCTGTGCCATGCCGATAATCTCATCTACATAACCGTATCTTCCCAAAAGCTTTATCACCTTTGACTGCTTATACTTAAGCTGTTCGGGATATTCAAGATTCATCAGCTGACAGCCGGAGCATTTTTTATGTATTTCACAGACCTTTTCGTTGCGGTTATCTGACATTTTTAAGACATTCCTTTCGCTCTAATCAAACAATACCACTATTGTAGCATAATACAGAGTGAATAACAAGCGGAAGAAATAAAAATCCTTGCGCAAAACATAAAAAACTCCGTAAAACTTCATAATTTCGACACAATTATCTGATATACTGTAGGATGAAGTATTGTATACGCTGTCGGTATGCGGATTTGGCGCGGCTGACATATATGTACATAAACAAATTGAAAGGAAGATGCAAATGCCCAGACTGTTAATTGTTGACGACGAGGATAAAATCCGCGAGGTAGTTAAAGAATACGCCCTTTTTGAAGGCTACGAGGTTGAGGAAGCCGCAGACGGTATGCAGGCTATTGAAAAGGTTAAAATGGACAAATCCGGCTTCGATTGCATAGTTATGGATATAATGATGCCCCGACTGGACGGTTACTCTGCCTGCAAGGAGATTAAAAAGCTGTCGAGCGTTCCGGTTATAATGCTTTCGGCAAGGGGTGAGGAATACGACAAGCTTTTCGGCTTTGAGGTAGGCATAGACGATTACGTTGTAAAGCCGTTCTCCCCCAAGGAGCTTATGGCAAGGATAAAGGTTGTTGTAAACCGCCGCAAGGCTCCCGAAACGGAGGATGTTATAAGATACAAAGGGCTTGAAATCAACTTCGCCGCGCGCGAGGTCACCATCGACGGCAAAAAGGTTCAGATGACCCCCAAGGAATACGATATCCTTTTCTACTTGGCAAGAAACATGAACATTGCCATGTCCCGCGAAAAGCTTTTAGAAGAGGTCTGGGGATTCGACTTCTACGGCGACGACAGAACGGTAGACACCCACATAAAAATGCTCAGAAACAGCTTGGGTCCTTACAGGGATCTTATAGTTACCTTGAGAGGAATGGGATACAAGTTTGATAACATCAAGGGATAAAAAAGGGCTCCGCCCCGAATCCGCCCCCACCCTGCGTTCCACCATCTGGCTTTACTTTTCGGTGTTCACCGCAGTTATTCTTATCCTTATATGGTTCTTTCAGGTTGTAACGCTGGACAAGTACTACGAGCTTTCAAAGCGACGCAAGATTATCTCGTCCTGCCTTAAAATCTCGGTTGCATTCGACCCCGAGTCGATGGATTCGGTGGAGGAGCTTGTTGAGAATATCGCCTACCAGAACGGCATGACAATAGCCATCACCGACTGGAGCGGCAACACCATCACCAAGGCAGACTACATGGGCGGAAAGTCGATACTTTCCGACGAGCGAAGCAATCTTTTGCTGTTTGAATACCGCAACGAGCTGATAAAAAGCGCGGATTCTCAGATATTAAAGGTCTCACAAAACCAGCGCTTCGGCACTACCGAGCTTTTGTTCGGAAGCGTGTTAAGCTCGCCGAAAATCAGCGGAAAAGCAAGTCCGGGGTATCTTATATTCATAAACGCCTCGCTCGAACCGGTGGATTCGACGGTTGAAATAATCAAGGAGCAGTTTATTTTCATAACACTGACTACCTTCTTTATCGCGCTGTTTATAACAATGCTGCTATCCAACCGTCTTTCGGTGCCATTTACGCATATCACAGCGTCTGCCAACAAGCTTGCATCGGGGGACTATTCCACCCGCTTTGAAAAGGGCTCTTATCTTGAAATCAACGAGCTGGCAGACACGCTGAACTATGCCGCCACCGAAATCTCGAAGGTCGATAAGCTCAGAAACGAGCTTATTGCAAACGTCAGCCACGACCTTCGCACCCCGCTTACCATGATAAAAGCATACGCCGAAATGATTCGCGACCTTTCGGGGGACAATCCCGAAAAGCGGAACGAGCACTTAAAGGTCATTATCGACGAAGCGGACAGGCTTTCGGTGCTTGTAAGCAGCCTGATGGAGCTTTCAAAGCTTCAAAGCGGCAATATAGCCATAACAAAGACGAAATTCAGCTGTCATCAGTTCCTTAAAGACGTTATGGCGAAATATCAGGTCCTTTCCGAGCAAAAGGGCTTTGAATTTATTTTAGAGACCGACGAGGACGTCACCCTTTACGGCGATATAGAAAAGCTTCAGCAGGTAATATATAACTTTATAAACAACGCAGTCAACTATTCGGGAGACTCGCGCAGAATCATCGTGCGGCAGGTAAACTCGCCCTCGGCTGTGAGAATCGAGGTGCGTGACTTCGGCGTTGGAATCGAAAAGGAAAAGCTCCCGCTGATTTTCGACCGCTACTACCGCGACGAACGCACCAAGCGCGACGTTGTGGGAACAGGTCTGGGGCTGTCCATCGTAAAGGAGATATTAGAGCTTCACAAATACCGCTTCGGAGTTTCGAGCGAG
The DNA here is from genome assembly GCA_900553675.1 of uncultured Ruminococcus sp. Classification (GTDB taxonomy): domain Bacteria; phylum Bacillota; class Clostridia; order Oscillospirales; family Ruminococcaceae; genus Faeciplasma. The sequence continues at coordinate 9,033 of USEH01000029.1, forward strand.
GTCGGCGCAGGCTCTACCTTCTGGTTTGAAATAAAACGCGTTCAGGACAATGAAGATGAAAGTAAGAACAAAAATACTAAGCGCAATTCTACATGACGGTCCCTGCTCTCAGGCAGAGCTTGCAAAAAAGTGCACAGCTTCTCCCTCGGCTGTCAGCGAAGAATGCCGCAGGCTTATAAGTGAAGGCATACTTTTAAAGACAGGAAGGCACAGCTTGGCAAGCGGCAGGGGCGGCCCACTTTTTGGAATAGACATCCCCCGCCGCTTTGCAGTTGGAATAGGCTTATGCCGCGGAGTAATCAGCGCTGGCATTATAACCTTAGACGGCAGGACTCTTGAAAAGGAGACTCTGTCAATAAGCGATTCGGAGTCAGGCAAACAGATAATCGCAAGCGCATCGGAAATGCTATCGCGGCTGTTTAAAAACTGCTGTCTTTCGGGCGAAAACATTTTGGGAGTAGGCGTTTGCATGGATTCGGAGCTTTCAAGCCGTCTCGGAAGCGATATCATATCAAAGCTTTCAAACGGCTATCCGGCGTTTTTCGAGCCGGCTGACGAGTATTTAGCCTACTCGCAGGCGTATATGCCGATAAATCCGGAGGAAATGTATGTTTTCGGCGGGGCTAAGGTTATCAGGGAGTTACTATTGAAAAATTAAAATATTCAGCGAAAGGATGAAAATCATGGATTACACTAAGCTTTGGCTCGACTATAAGCCGGTGAGTAAGCTTGAAGGAAAGGTCTTTTCCATCATCAACTCCGAGAAGGGACCGATAATTTCAAGCATTTTTGACGAGCTGGAAACCGCACTCACTGCTATTACGGGAGTTAAGCCGGTCACCTTCGGAATAGACACCGATTACCGCTTAAGGCTTGCCTTTGATCCGGATATAGCTCCGGAGGGCTACAAGGTTATAAAGGACGGCGGAACGTTTTCGGTTCGCTCGGGCGGTCACAAGGGTCTTGCATACGGCGTGTTTGAGCTTTTAAGGCTTATGCGCACAAGCGAGCTCGACCGTGATTTCACCTATGAAAAGTCCCCTGCCATGCCCCTGCGAATGGCTGATCACTGGGACAATATGGACGGCAGCATCGAGCGCGGATATTCGGGCAACAGCTTCTTCTTTGAAAACAACCGCATTGTAATAAATCAGCGCACGCGCGATTATGCGCGAATACTCGCGTCGGTCGGCATGAACGCCGTTGCAATTAACAACGTAAACGTCCGCGGCGAGGCTCCATTCCTGATTTCAGACAAGCACCGCGAAGAGCTGATAGCTCTTGCAGAAATCTTCTCGGCATATGGCATAAAGCTGTTTCTTTCGCTGAATTTTGCCTCGCCTGTAAGAGTGGGCAGACTTGAAACCGCCGACCCCTGCGACCCTGCCGTTATAAGCTGGTGGGAGAATGTTTGCGCGTCAATTTATAAGGATATCCCCAACTTCGGCGGATTCCTTGTAAAAGCGGATTCCGAGGGCGAGTTCGGACCCTTTGCTTATGGCAGAACCCACGCCGACGGTGCAAATATGCTTGCACGCGCTGTCAAGCCATACGGCGGACTTATCATCTGGCGGTGCTTTGTTTACAACTGCCAACAGGACTGGCGGGACAACACAACCGACCGCGCCGCCCAAAGCTACATTAACTTTATCGGTCTTGACGGAAAATTCGACGACAACGTTATACTGCAAATCAAAAACGGTCCCGTCGATTTCCAGGTAAGAGAGCCTGTTCACCCCCTCTTCGGCGGGCTTAAGCACACAAATATCATGCTTGAATTTCAGATAGCTCAGGAATACACCGGTCAGCAGCGGCATGTATGCTATCTCATGCCGGAATTTAAAGAGGTTCTGGACTTTAACACCTGCAACGGCGAAAAGAATCCGCTTGTAAAGGATATAGCCGCAGGAAAAAATTCCTCCTGCCCTAACTTCGGCATGACAGCCGTCATGAACACCGGAAACGACCCCAACTGGACAGGTCACGACTTAGCGGCGGCAAATCTATACGGCTTTGCTCGTCTTGCCTTCGACCCCGAGCTTACAAGCGAGGAAATAGCCGCAGAGTGGGCGCGTCTTACCTTCGGCGATGACGAAAAGGTGCTTGAAAACGTTGCCAAAATCCTGATGATGAGCTATTCCGCCTACGAAAAGTACACAGCACCTTTAGGAATCGGCTGGATGGTAAACCCCGGCTATCACTTCGGTCCCAACGTTGACGGCTACGAGTACGACCGTTGGGGAACCTATCACCGTGCATCTCACTCGGCAATCGGACGCGACCGTTCAACTCGCGGAACAGGCTATGCCGCTCAATACCCCGAGCCGCTGAAATCCATGTACAACGAAATAGAAACCTGCCCTGAAGAGCTGCTTTTATTCTTCCACAGGGTGCGGTTTGATCACATCATGAAAAACGGCAAGACCCTGATTCAGCGCATCTACGACGACCATTTTGAGGGTACGCAGCAGGCTGCCGATATGCTTGAGCTTTGGAAGGAGCTTAAAGGCAGAGTTGAAGACAGCGTCTACGAGCGCGTTGTTAAGCGCATGAGCTTCCAAGCTGAACACGCCAAGGAGTGGCGGGACAGGATAAATACCTACTTCTGGCGGCTGACAGAGACTCCCGACGATAAGGGTAGGAAGATTTACGAGTAATAAAACAAACAGCACCATACCGAGTATTTGCTCGGTATGGCGCTGATTTTATTGTTACAAGTGGTTTTAATCTTTACGCAGTCGGGAAAGAAAAGATTGATAAATCCGTCAAAAGCAATTTTGTGCCCAAGCTTTTGCTTTCGCTTTAGACTAAGCTTGGTACTTTTCCCCGAATATGGGCTTTTCCTTGGATTCAGGGAATCTATATCATATTCATCTCTCATTAAGGTTCACCAGCCTATAAAGCAGGCTATGCAAATATTAAAACTCCAGCGGTGCCTGCGGCATAATTATCGCGCAGACGATATACGCCAAAAGTCCCGCTCCGAAGCAGCAGATAAGTATCGCCCAGATGATTCTGATAATTGTGGGGTCGATGTTAAAGAACTCCGCAAACCCGCCGCACACTCCGCAGATCACCTGATTATTGCGGGATTTATAAAGCTTTTTATTCATATAATAAGCCTTCTTTCAAAGTATGTTCAGGGAAACGCCCGAAGTTGGACGTTTCCCTGTTATTATTAATCCTCGCCAAGCTTTAATGCCTTGTTAACGTTGATAGCCTTTATCAGTCGTGCAATAACGATAAATCCTACCATCAGCATTACAAGCACTATGCAGTAAAGCTTGATATAGTCGCTTCTTTGAGATACCACTACAAACGGCGGAACCTGATCGGTGACGTTGTAGAGCACCTGGAACAGCGGAACGAACAGATCCGAGGCTATGCCTCCTATTATAATTGACAGGAAGATAGACACGCCCGAAACAAGTATCTGCTCATAGATTATCATTGCAATGATTTCTCTGAACGACATACCCATTGCCCGAAGGATTCCGAACTGAAGCGTTCTGCCCTTGATGGAGAGTATCCAGTAAATCAGGAAGCCTATAAAGCAGACTGCCATTATTACAATGAATCCCAGCGTTAATGCGCCGTTTACGCCCTGCAATGTAGCGTCGGTCTTTGATGACGTTACCAGCTGCGAAGCAACATCAAGCCGTGTTGCGATGATTCCCGCGTCGCGGATGGACTGATAGAAGTCGGAAACCGAAGCACCGTCCTCCATCGACATCCATACCTGATAAGGCTCTAATATCGTCTGAACGCTTACATAGTCGAAGTTGAGGATAATAAAGTCTCTGTAATCGCCCTGCGAGTTCTTTTCATACGGGTTGAAGCTCGGCCAGTAGTCTACAACCGCAACAACGGTTGTTTCAAACCATTCATTCTTTCCCCACTTAACCTGAACAATATCGCCCAGCTTAAGCCCTGTTTTATCCTGATAGGACTGGGATATTATCGCGCCGTCCAGACATTCGCTCAGCGCGTTGATGTAGTAGTTGATGTGAACCGGCAGAAGACCGTTTCTGAACCAGCAGACCTTGGCAAACTTTTCGGGAACAATGGTCATAACCTGAACGTCGGTCTGGGTCTTTTCGTTGTATCTCAGCTGAACAGCGTCTCTCTTGAAAACAGGGGTTACGGTTTCAACGCCGGCAAGGTCTTCATAAACGGTGAAGTCGGGCTCGAAGTACTGAGCCTCGGTGATGCTTTCGCCGTCTTCCGCCTTTGTAACTCTGGCGTATTTCCACAGCTCCTCCATAACAACGTCTGCGCCGAGGTTATATCTTATTCTTTCCTCGGTGTTGCGATTTATTGCTCGCGCGGTGTTGGCGGAGAATATTCCCAGTGCAACCGTGAGAATCAGGAATATCATGATAAACTTTTCTCTGCCGGTGGAGCTTCTGCCTATGTTATTTAAGGATATATATGCCGCGGGCGACCACTTTTTGCGTCCGATAAGGTATATCAGCCTTATGAAATATGGGTATATTCTTACGCAGATAAGACCCGCACCGAGGATGAACAGGGTTGAAGCCGCAAACATCAGCGGGTTCATGGTTGCAGAGGTGTTGGTAAGTCCCTGAGAAATGAGTACCTCTTCCTGATGGTTGTGCCAAAGCAGCCATGCCACCGGCACGATTGTCATAATAAAGTCGAGATATGTCTTCTGCCAGAAGGGCTTAGCCTGCTTGCGTGCCTTCGACTGCTTGTGTCCGACGATGGTAATTCTTGAAGCCGGAACAACAGGAACGATGGTTGCAATAAAGAACACAATTACTGCCAGGAAAGCGTATAAGAACGCCGTAAGCGAAAGCTTTGCATGAAGTGCGGGACGGTTTACAAACTCTAAGAAGCCGTTTGAAACGCCTAAGATATTGCAAAGTCCCAAGCCCACAAACGGACCTATAAGGGCAGCCGCAGCACCGAGGATAAGTGTCTCATAAGCATAAATTCTGATTATCTGCCACGACGAAGCGCCGCGCGACTTGAGCATTGCAATCTCGTTCTTCTCCGACTCGATATTGAGCTGAGATACCATGAACAGATAGAATATCAGCATAAGAACTACAGGTATATCCAGCATAAGAAGGATATAGCGGAGCGAGGAAGCCTTTTCGGCGTAGGATTTGAGTATCTCCTGCGCGGGAACCTCAAAGCTGCAATTTTCCTCCTTATATGCTTCCGCCTGACTTTCAAAGCTGTTCTGAACGTGTTCGATAACGTTCATGTCCATGTTCTGATAGTCGATGATAAAGCGGCACTCAACCGAGTTGAGGTTTACAACGCCGGTCATTATGATAACGTCCTCCAAAGGAACGCTGTCCGAAACGCCGGTTAAGGTGTTGAAGTCGGCAAAGAAGGTGTTGGAATAATCCGCCATACCTTCTGACCAGTATGTATCGGTGGGGTCTGAAACGCTGAAGGTTCCTACCGGCTTGATTTTAACCGTCTCCGTGCTGTCGCGGTTTAAAATGTTTTTAACCTCGTAAACCTCGTCTAAAACAACCTGCGAAAGCTGCAAGGCTATTTCGGGACAGATAACCTCGTAAACTCCGCCCTCTTGCTTGCCGGGGTTGAACATTCTGCCCTTGGTAATCTTTATGTGCTGCTCTATGTCGGTCATGCCGCCGAGCTTCAGCATTGCCGGCTGCTCCGATTCGATGCTCGAAACATACAGATAAGCGTCTGACGTGTAGCATTTATAGGACAAAAACGGTACCAACAGGTTATTAAAGCGGTTTGCCGCCGTTGCGTAAACGTTGTTTACGGCGGTGCGCTGCTTTGCGGCGTTTGTACCGCTTACAAGGGTTTTTGAAACGCTGTACACTCCGGGATACTCATTGTTCTCTTCCTGATATGCCTGCATATCCTTGATTAACATTCTTTGCAAAGAAGCGTGCATATATATCGGAATCGTACTCGTCATAGCGGTTGCCATGATGAATCCGATCAGGAGACAAATGACCATCCACTTGGTATTGCGCATTTTTCTGAACAATAAAGTGAGCATTGCTTTTCCTCCAATTTCTTTTACTGATTGTCTTTTATCGGGCGTTATCTGATAATGATTTCGTCGCCGACTTCAAGACCGGAGGTTATTTCAACGCTTGATCCGCTTCT
>USEH01000030.1 GCA_900553675.1 uncultured Ruminococcus sp.
GAAAAGCCTTTCCTGCCGCTATTCCCGATTCTGAGTAATAACCAAGCTCGTCATAAAGGCTCTCCCTCTTTTTTATCTCTTCGGGAGTGATTCCTGCGGCGATGTAGTCGTCGATAGAATGGCGGTAGAGCCAGTATGGAGAATACATCCTGTCGCCGACGACTATGGTATATTCGCTTGCAAGTGTTCTGGCGATGGCTTCTTCATCGCCGGAGAAAAATATGTCAAGCTCCTGACGTGTGATAAGCTGGTCGTCGCCCGAATCAAGGCAGTATTCATAAGCCTTTTCGGCTTCTTCCTTTGTGATGCCAAGAGCATTTATGAATGAATAAACATTGACGCTTTCATCAGGACTTACGCCGTTTTCATCATCAAAGGGTAAAGGTATGGTATTAACCCATTCTTGTATGTCGACATCCTTTCTCATGTCGTGAAGACTTTTATCGATTCCTGAAAATTTCTGCTTCTCCGGATAGAAAAACCAGCCGTATTCATCTCCGCCTATGTCCTCTCCGCTCAGGATTGGCAGCTCAGGCATAATATCCTCATCCGGTTCTTGGGTCTCGGAAGCCGTGGTATCCGATACAATCGGCTCGGTGGTCGGTGGGGTATCTGTGACAATGGGTGTGTAATCATCTGTTGGGGCTGTGGGAGTGATTTCCAGTCCGGAACGGTTACGCTGGTTGAAGATTCCGACAGTCAAAGCTATAGCTGCTGCAATCCCCAAAGCTGCCATCCAGACGGTTTTGGGGGTGATTTTTTTAGATTTGTTCGTATCCCCTGCCGACATTTCAGGGTCAATCTCACCCAGAATGGCAAAAAGCCGCTCTGCTCTTACATCGTTATTACCGCTCATATCGCTATACCCTCCTTTTCAAGAAACAGTCTGAGCTTCTCCCTTGTCCGCATGAGGGACATTTTAACGCTACCCTTACTTTTCGACAGCTCCCTAGCTATCTCCTCAACGCTCATTACATACCAATATCTTTTTATAAACATCTCTCGCGATTCTAAGCTTAGCTCCCTTAAAAACCGCTCGATAGCATCCTTGACGGCAAAGTCGTCGCAGATGCTTTCCTGCGCCGACGGCAGGCACTCGGTCAGCTCGTCAAGGCAGACCCTGAGCCTGTCGGGCGTGCGCTTTTCGCTGTTTCTGCGCCGCCAGATGCTTAAAGCGATATTTCTGGTGATAGCTCCTAAAAACGTTTTCAGATTAAGTGGTCTGCTTGGCGGAATGCTTTTCCATGCTTTAAGCCATGTGTCGTTTAAACATTCCTCGCTGTCCTCGCGGCTGTTGAGGATATTGTCCGCTATTTTGTGACAGTATAAGCCGTATTTTTTCTCGGTTTCTCCGAGTGCAGTCTCGGAACGTTGAAAATACAGTGCGATAATATTTGCGTCATCCATTTTTGCTACCATCCCTTCCGTTATCATTGTTTTTGCTCTTCATATATAAAGACGCAAATTATTATGCGAAGGTAACTTAATAATCCTGCAATCACAAAAATATTTGATATTATTATAGCATAGATTTTTGGATGGGCAAGTGATTATACTGCCGGCGTGTAACTCTGCCAGTTTTTTGGTTTCACTTTAGATGAAAATCAGTATTATTACTCGCACAGCAATATTATCAAATTTCTTTTCCGTTTCGTACGCAAAAGAGATCCCCCGTGGGCAATTTTACGGAATGCCCGCAGGGGTGCTTTGTTATGTTAAATCCTTTTAATCCGATCTTTTCCTTTTTCTTTTTCCGCCAGCAGATAAACCCTAAGGTCTCTGGCAGGCAGAGACTTTGAGAAATAGTATCCTTGGCAGCAGGTTGCACCGAAAGAGCGGAGATATTCATATGTCTCCCGATCCTCAATCCCCTCCAGGCAGCTATGCAGTCCCAGCCGCCGGGTGGCATCCACGATTGCGCCAACAAATGCCCTATTTGCCTCTCGGCTGCGGATATCTGTGATGAAGGACTTGTCCAGCTTGACCTCATCCACCGGAAGATTGAGCAAAATACTCAGAGAGGAGAAGCCGGTACCCACATCATCCAGTGCGATCCGAATGCCGAACCAGCGGAAAAACTCGATCTGCGACTTCAGGTATTCCTCGTCCAGCTCGCGGCAGCGCTCTGTCAGCTCCAGGCAAAGCTGCTGGGGCGGGAAGCCGGTCTCTCTCAGTACCTCCAGCACCATGGTGTTGAACCGTTCGTCCTCCAGCTGAAGGACGGTGATATTGACATTTATAACGAAATCAGGCACCACGGACAGCATTTCCTTGGCGTCTGAAAGGGCTTTCCAAAGAATCCAACGACCCACCTGGAAGAAGCATGGATCGTTCTCCAGCCATGGGACAAACTGTCCCGGTGGCACCTTGCCAAATTCTTCGCCACGCCACCGCAGCAGAGCCACTGCCCCAATGACTTTTCCGTTATCCATCCGGTGAATGGGCTGATACTCCAGACGGAATCCCTTCCGCTCCGCAACCGCGTCCTGATAGATGGCGGTCAGTAGTCTGAAGTCTACATGTGTCTCGCCACGAACCGGATCGCTGTAGAATGTAAGACGACCATGGCTTTCCTGCTCGGAACGCTCCAGCATACTGGTCAGATAGTTTCGGACAGTGGCAACGCTGCCGACAAAGTTTTCATCCACAGTAAGGGCTCCACCCGCCAGCCGCAGCGGGATTGTGATGGAATCCATAATGATCTCGTAGCGGGCGGCGTTTGTCAGAGCCATATAAAGCTTGGAAACATCCTCCGCATTCATTTCCGGCAGGCAAATGGTAAATCTGGTGTCTCCAATCCGGAAAATCTGCCCCTTTTGACCCACGATCCTTCTAAGAATTTCGGTAAATTGTCCCAGAATCTGATTGCCGGTTATGTAGCCATACAAAAGATTGATTCTGCTGAAGGAGCTTATCTTCACCGTTAGGAATGATACTTTGATCTTCTCCCGGAACAGCTTCTCCATGCATGGAACCAGTGCCCGCTCGTTGTGAAGTCCGGTAATGGGGTCGATAGTCTCTCCGATGCCATGATTGACCAGGGTGGCGACAAAAAGATCAGGCTCACCGTTTTTGCCTTTCAGAATCCTGCCGCGGCAGGTGCAGACCACATATTCTCCCTGCTTGTTGCGAACGCGGTATTCTATATTATGCTCCTTTTTTTCTCCTCTGAACACCGCCCCAATGTCCGCCCAATAGTCGGCGCGGTCATCCGGATGGATATATTCCATCCAAACGGTGGCACTGTCATAAATGAACTCGTCGGGCAGTCCGAAATAATCCACCGCCGCCTGCGACCAGCGGGAAACGTTGGTAGTCAGATTGCCCATAGTAAGGTAGTTCCTGCCGCCTGTAGCGGCAAAGGCATCAAAGATTCGGTCGGTCAGACCGGTAACATTCAGCTGCTGACCGTCCGGTGACAGGCGGGCTTTTTCCCGCTTCATGTCCGCCTTGTTCTGATACATAAGATAATCCGCCATCCTCAGCACATTGCGCAATGAGGCGTATTCCTCGCCGGATACGGCGCAGCCGATGGCAACGCTCGTCCGGTATGGCACCTTTTCGGACATGGCATCGCAGTCCGCGTCGACCCGATCGATCTCCCGCCGAATCTCCGCCTCATCCGTATCACGGTATACAGCCAGAAACTCATCGCCGCCCATGCGGTAGATGCTTTTCGCACCCTGAAGATCCCGCGTAAGTATCTGGGCGATGTCACCGATATAATCGTCGCCTTTCAGGTGACCAAACTCATCATTGACCGCCTTAAGGTTGTTGATATCGCAGAATACCATTCCGAATCGGATATCCCTGTTCTGAACGTACTCCTTCTCCATCTGCTGGATTTCGTACTCATAGCTGTTGCGGCTCTTCACGCCGGTTAAAGCGTCGATCAGCAGCTTCTGCTTAAACACAACCGCCGGATTTTCCAAAGAGAAGAAAAATCACACCGCGACAACGGTTGCTGCGCCGCCTGTAATCAGCAGCTCGGGCACAGCGATCTGGATGCACTCCGCCACCACCATCACAGTCAGCATGGGTATCAAAGCCAGCCGCACATGGGGCGCCAGCTTTTTGAAATTAACTGTCAGAATCGCGGCGCTGCCGAATAAGAATATCATGGCAAGACCATAGCCCACGAACGCAGCCGGTCCCAGGCTGTAATTGGTTCCGTTGCCCTGAAGATATTCAATGGGCAGCACCGGCAGAAGGATCAAATAGAGCGCCAGCAGGGAAAAGCCAAAAATTCTCACAGCCTTCTGAATCCGCTTTTCATAGGAGGACAAAGCGATAACATAGCAGAAGAACTCATGGGCAAACAGGATGGCAAACAGGTAAAACACCACATGGGCTGCATAATTGAACCATGCGGGAACCTTGTCCGGATTATTCACCGTTAGCACAGTGATTATGTCAAATACAACATGCCCAATGGCATAGACCAGCATTCTCTGAAAGCTGCCATTGTCCTTTCCCATTTTGTAATAACGGGCGTTGATACCGAGAAATATCAGAAGTATCAAACAAACGATCTCCTCACGGACGATCAGCAATGGATACAAATGCTCACCCCCAGATGTATTCATAATTTTATCATAAATTCTATACTATTCTATATTCAACACGATACTATTACCCACATTGCTATTATACAAGATGTAACCTTTATAGTCAATGCTTTTTATATAAATAGCTCCTGATTTTTGGCTGAAGCAGTGATGACAAAATGATACAAGCTATGATTCGGCTATATTGTAAATCTATAAATAATTATAAACTTTCACTTGCAATTTTTACTGTTCCATGGTATAGTTATAGAGTAAATTTATATTCAAATCAATAATGCAAAGGAGAGTATATACCATGAGCATGAAAGAAAGACCATTAGTAACCACCATGCCAGACGGCGGCAAGTTCTGGGAGCATACCTTTGATATGTTCTACCTGAAAGCCTACGTACCCGCAACCGATATTGACGGACAGACGAATAACTACGGCTTCCGCGCTCCCCTGCTTCTTGTCTTCGAGGAAAAAAGACAGAGCATGGCGGAGGCGATTGAGTTTGCAAAAAGTACTGGGCTTGCTTCGATAGCTTCATCATATGACACAAGTGTGCTATTTGTATACCCCACCTGCGAGGGCGGCTGGAAGGAGTCTACCGAGGAGCTGTATGCTGCCGTTATCGCCGAAATCAAGATGAACCCCAGCTATGCTGACGGCATCGTTGAAACCCGCAACTTCTTCACCGGCGAGTGCGGCGACTACTTCATCCGCGGAGCTATTTTCAGGGCGGATATTTACAGCTTCGGCGAGTCGGCTGACTATGTTGCAAAGAACCTTATCAAAACTATCCATGGCGAATATCTCTGGGGACCCGGCGATATTACCCCGTCCGTGTTATCAATGCAGGGGCTGAGCGTTGTCCCCAAGCCGGAGCGCAAGGATATCGCTATACTCAGCGTGGGCAATTCCGATGAGGTGAACGCCGAATTTGAGTGCTGTCAGGAGGTTTACGTTAAGGAGACCGCAAACTATGTACAGGACTTCAATCTGTTTGTAAGAAAATTCAAGAGATGGTGCGGCGTTATGGAGACCGAGCCCCGCTTTGATGTAATGGGCATGACCGAAGAGTCTGGCTGCGCAGTTGTCAAGACATCCCCCGACAACCGCATGATGAAGGACACCACCGAACACAAGGTCGGCTACTTTGCCTACTACAACAACGACATCTTTGACAACGGAGCCGCCCCGCTGCTGATAGGCTTCCACGGTCACGGCGATTCCTCCATGTTCTTAACCTTTGTTTCCGGCTGGTGGCAGGTGGCACACAAGCACGGCTTTCTGTTCGTATCCCTCGAAAACCACCAGTTCGTTCCGGCTTCGGAGGTCGTTCAGGTAATAGAGCAGCTTAAACAGCGTTACAATATAGATGACAAGCGTATCTACGGCTGCGGCTTCTCGATGGGCAGCGGCAAGACATGGAATATGTTTGAGCAGTTCCCCGAAATCTTTGCGGGATTTGCCCCCGCCGCCGCACTGTTCCCGCCAAGAGGCGGATTCGGCGCTCCGGCTGACGGCGTTATCAACGAGACGGTAGCAGTTCCCTTGTTCTACTCCGGCGGCGAAAACTCGTTCCTTGCCGAGCTTCCCTTCCAGTCGGACAGTGCCCTTCAAAGAATCAAATACCTTGCCAAGGTCAACAAACTTAAGAAGAATTTTGAGGACATCAGCTACGACAACAAGGACAGCTGGGAAGATCCTATCTGGGGCGTTCCGGGCGACAGAGTCGAGAAGCTTTATGACGAGGCAAGAGACAGCACCCTGACTATCCACTATTATGACAGCGAAGACGGCGTTTGCAGAACAGCCCTCGCCAGCATCAGCGGTCAGGTTCATGAGTACAGAAGACATACCGCCGAAAACGCATGGAAGTTTATTTCGCAGTTTACTAAGGAATAAGTGTAGCATCTCGCAGTCCTGCTTATTAAATAGGCGGGACTGTTTTTTTGCACTGTTTCCGAATTTCTTGAGCGAATAATTATCTCAGATTTTGCAACAAAGTATAGAATCACAATTTCGCAAAAAATGTGACAGTACTATTGCAAAACATTCAAATTTATGTTACTCTATTCTCATCTTTTATCGGTCGAAAGGAATGACAGCACATGAAACCAATCTGGATAGGCACACTAAACAAAAACGATGCAAACAATTCACTCCCACCGGAGCTGTTCAGAAAAAACATTATCCATCCGTTCAGGACTTGCCGAAGCAAAGCTTGCCGTCTCCGCTATGGGCATATATAAGGCAAAAATCAACGGAGAAAACGTTTCGGACATATGGTTTGCCCCGGGATATACTCACTATGAAAGCTATGTTCAAAGCCACGAATATGATATCCTCAGCCTGCTCAGACCCGGCGAAAATACTCTTGATATAACAGTTGCCAATGGCTGGTGGCTTGGCACATTGGGCAACAGAAACAACAGATACGGCGATATGCGCGGACTGATTGCGAGTCTTGAGCTGAGCTATTCCGATGGCTCATGTGAAACTGTCTGCACCGACGAAAGCTGGGTTTACACCTGCGATTCTCCGGTGCGATATTCGGATTTTTACTGCGGTGAAGCTATAGACCTCACCCACGAAGATGAGCATACTTGGAAATTCCATCCCGTACTGCCTTTAAGCTGCCGTCTGCCGGAAGTAGTTAAGCAGTTAGGCACAGACGTGACGGTCGACCGCCGCCTTACTCCCGTATCACAGAACGGAGATATTTATGACTTTGGTCAGAATCACGCCGGCGTTATCCACCTGACTGTTCAGGCAGAAGCAGGAACGGTTATAACCGTTCGCCATGCCGAGCTTTTAGGTCTTGACGGCGGACTGTTCACGGAAAACCTCCGCACCGCAAAGCAGACCCTCGTCCTTACCTGCAAAGGCGGCATAAGCGATTTTGTGCCGCAGTTCACCTACATGGGATTCAGATACATTGAAATAAAATCGTCCGCGCCGATAAAGATACTAAATCTCGAAAGCCTTGTGCTTACCTCAAGCTGCCCGGAAACCGGAAGCTTCAGCTGTTCAAATGAGAAGCTAAACAGGCTTCAGCAGAATATTCAGTGGAGTCAGCGTGCAAATTTTATGGATATTCCCACCGACTGCCCCCAGCGCGACGAGCGCATGGGTTGGACGGGAGATATAGCGGTGTTTGCGCAAACTGCCTCTTTCAACCGCAATATCTCGGCGTTCATGAACAAGTGGCTTTATGACCTTTCGCTTTATCAGAACCCGAACGGCTCGATTCCGGTTACGATTCCTAAAAATCCGACCTATGACCCAACCGGTGAGGATGGCTTCCCTATTGCGATTTGGGGAGATGCCGCAACAATGGTTCCATGGGCAATGTGGCGGGCGTATGCTGATATATCAATTATCGAACGTCAGTATGACAGCATGAAAGCGTATACCGAGGCAGAATTAAGAGCCGCCGCCGCAACAGGCGAGGGTCTTGAAAAATATCTTTGGGACAGCAATCCGTTCCAATACGGCGACTGGTGTGCACCCGGAGAAAGCTACGACGACTGGCTTAAAAAGGGCGACTATCTTGCAACTGCGTATATGGCAAACAGCGTGAGAATCATGGCAGATTCTGCAAGGCTTCTTAACAAAGCCGAGGATGCAGAACACTACTCTGTCATCTTGCAAAACATCAGAAAAGCATTCGATAGATACTGCATCAAGGACGATGGCAGGCTTTCCGGCGATTTTCAGTCGAACTATGTCTGCGCGCTTTACTTCGGACTTGTGCCGGATGATAAAAAGAAGGCTGTTGCCAAGCGGCTTGCTGAGCTTGTCCGCGAAAACAATTATCTTATACACACCGGATTCGCCGGCACTCCATATATACTGTTTGCCCTTGCCGACAACGGCTATGTTGAAGACGCCTACAAGCTTTTACTGAACGAAGAGTGCCCCGGCTGGCTTTACACAGTCAATGCGGGCGGCACGACCATGTGGGAGCGCTGGGACGCTCTTAGCAAGGACGGCACCATAAAGGCAGACGCTATTCCCGAGATGGTTTCATTCAATCACTATGCCTACGGTACTGTCGGAGATTTTCTGTATCGCCGGACGCTTGGTCTTGAACCGATTGAGGCGGGATACAAACGGTTTGCGGTAAAGCCTGTTTTGGGCGGAGGAATAACTCACGCCGAAGGAAGTCTTGAAACAAGACATGGGCGAATTGAGATAGCCTGGAAAATATCAGACGGCAGCTTTGTGCTTGATGTTACAGTTCCGGAGGGAACAGCCGCTGAAATCACTTTGCCAGGAGGGTGCGCCGAGACTATATCAGGCGGCAAGTACAGGCGGATAATTAAACTTCAACCGATGGATGACAGTGTAAATGCAGATTGAAAATACACATTAATATGATTTAGCCAAATCTGATACAAGGAAACAAATGATATGTACGACAAGAATATCGACATGGCTGTAAAGATTGCCGCTTTAGTATCACAGCAGGGCGGAACAGCTTACTATGTTGGCGGATATGTACGAGACAAGATTCGACACAAGGATAACAAAGACATTGATATTGAGGTTCATGGAATCTATCCATATCAGTTAGCGTCAATCTTAGATTCTTTGGGCAAGCGAATCTCGATCGGTGAAAGCTTTGGAATATATAATTTGAAGGGTTATTCTTTAGATATTGCCATGCCCCGCAAAGAAGACAACAGAGGAAATGGTCATAAGGATTTTGACATCTGTGTTGACCCTTTTATCGGGACATATGCAGCCGCCTTAAGACGTGATTTTACCTTTAATGCTCTTATGGAAGACATATTAACCGGAAAAATAGTCGATCACTTCGGCGGTGTTGAAGACCTAAAAAACGGTATTATCCGCCACGTCAATGACTCTACATTTGCCGAAGATCCGCTCAGGGTTTTGCGGGCAGCGCAATTTGCCGCACGATTTAATTATACTATTGCCGAAGATACGATTGAGCTGTGCCGTCGGATGGACTTATCCTCTCTTTCCAAAGAAAGAATTATGGGTGAGCTGGAAAAGGCGTTGCTAAAATCCGATAAGCCTTCGGTTTTCTTTAAAGCTCTGCGGCAAATGAACCGGCTGTCAGTATGGTTTCCGGAATTGGAACAAACAATCGGCATAAAGCAAAACCCAAAACACCATGCGGAAGGCGACGTCTGGACACATACGATGATGGTATGCGATGCAGCTGTAAGATATCGCGACAGAGTTAAGAATCCACTTGGCTTTATGCTCTCAACGATTACACATGATTTTGGAAAAGCACTTTGCACTGAAGTCATTAATGGGGAGCTGCATGCGTATAATCACGAAACAATAGGACTTCCACTTGTCAAATCATTTATGACGAGGCTGACAACTGAAAAAGCACTTATCGAATATGTGATGAATCTATCCGAGCACCATATGAAGCCAAATATACTGGCGGCAGATAATTCTTCAATCAAAGCAACAAACAAGCTGTTCGATAAATCCGTTGATCCTGAAGCTTTAGTATATCTTGCTATTTCCGACGGACTCGGCAGGATTACATCTCGCGAATACATTTCTTATGACGATTTCTTTATGGAACGACTTGCGATTTTCAGAGAGTATATGAGTCGTCCATACGTTATGGGGCGTGATCTGATGGCAGCGGGTATGTCGCCATCAGAGCGATTCGCTGATTACATTGAATATGCCCACAAGCTGCGCCTTGCAGGGGTGGATAAAGACAGCGCGCTGCGGCAAACACTGGCGTTGGCAAGAAAGAAGGGCGATTATGAAAGACCTGATTAACAGTAAGCTTAAGGAAATTGAGCATCAATATGGAGTACGTATTCTACCGGCTGTGAATCAGGCAGCAGAGCATGAGGATTTGAATCGTCGGATAGTGATTATGACGTAAGGTTTATTTACGCAAGAAAGTACTCTGATTACCTGAAGCCCGAAGGCATCCGAGATGTGATAGAACTTCCAATTGACTGAAGGTGAACTTCTTACTAGATGGACTGAATATGTAAAGGCAGAACACGGCGGGAACGTGCGCATAAAGGAACTTAAGGATGCTGATTCTAATAGATGTCATGACTTTCAATTCTCCATCCTTCAGATTCTGCCTAAACCAATGGTAAAGGAAGATGTGATTAAGGTCGAAAGCCTGTGGAAAAACAAGCTATATAGTCTCGGCAAACCGTCCCACAAAGGCAGTATGCTACTCAGCTAAAGTGTATTGGGTAAAGTTGCTTTGCCCAAGAAAGCCAATGAACATTCAATTCACATAAGGTCTTTCATCCATCCCCTCAAAATGCACCCGCCGCTTATCAACCGTAATCGCAATATGCTCGGTGCTGACTTCCGCCGCGATCCTTTCAAGCTCGCGCACTACATCCCTTTCGCTCATCTTCAAAAGCGTTTCAATATCCGTACCGTTCCAAAACGTGCGAACAGCGTTTATCATCCCTTCAATACGACGGTCACGCTCCCCAACCGTAACGGTTTTCGGGTCTGAGATGTCATAAGAAAACCGATAGCACAAGCTGCACCATGCCGCCCTGCCATCACCTGCAAGCTTGTCGGGGAGGATGTCTTCATAATAAGGGCTGATGGTTTCACCTGCATACTTGCTCTGAATTGCTTTTCCGTTTTCCATTCCGGATAGAAATACAGTCCGCTTCACAAACGAAAGCTCATCATCTGTCAGGGCGACCTGAAAATCCTCCCATGCGACATCCTCGCTGATTCTGTCCATACTTTCGGGATTCTCATTTGCCCAGTCCAGCAGCGATTTGTTAAAGTCTTCAAGCGACATATCCGGATAGTTGGGCACTTTCAGGGCAAGCAGGGATGCATAATCCTCCTGCGTTCCTATGGGATATCTTCGCTGCTCTGTATCGACGTAAAAGATGCTCTTGCTACTATCATTTTCGGCGGATATGGGAAAGTATTTGTACTCAATGGAAACGCTGACTTCCGGCGTCTGCATATATGGCAGCGATTCGTCTATATAAGCTTTAACTTCTGACAGCATGAGAGCTTCGTTTTGCAGCTCCTCCTTTGACCTGTTTTTCAGGATTCCCCACATCATGTCCTGTACACCCAGACGTATGTCGTTGTAATCCTTTACCATAACCTTGTCTGGGTTCAAGATGGTGAGCGTATAGGTGTATTCTAAAGTTGCGTTTTCCTCTGGGAAGTGAAAATCGCTTATGGCAGCTCCGCTGTAGGTGCGGGTCTGCCATTTTTCGGCGGTGAGCGGCTCGAGAATGTAAAACAGGAACCATGCGGTTTCGTCGCTGTCCTTCTGCCGGTAGAGCGTTTCGCTCTCGAAGAATCTTTCCAACAACGCCATGTACTCCGGCGTGTCGGTCATCCTCCAGACCTTGCTTTGAAATTCCGAGATTTTCATGTGACGGTAATCGTCAAACTGCAATGCCAGCAGCTTTTGGTAGTCCTCCTTGCTGAAAGAATCGTCTGGGATGTCTTTCGGGATATTCTTCGTGATTCCCTCCGCTGCCGATAAATCATCAAGAACTCCGATATCGGATACCACCCCACTCTTTGGCGTATTGGGTTGTCCTGCACATCCGGTAATCACACTTGCGATAACGAGGACGGTTGAAATGACAGATAAGTATTTCTTCATAGTTGAAGCTCCTTTCTGCACCCTTTTCGGGTACAGCTCTATCATACCGATTCTGCTTGAACTGAGATTGTAGCCAATATGTTTTTTATTTGAAGATAAAAAGGGCGGTGAGTTTTGCTCGCCGTCCTTTATCATGATTATTAGATTTGTACCAAAGCGATAACGCCATTATCGCTGTTTTCTATCCAGATTTTCGCCCCATGCAAGTCAAGAATCGACTTGACTATATATAATCCCAGACCCGTTCCGCCAGTCTGACGGTTTCGCGACCGTTCCACGCGGTAAAACGCCTCAAACAGCCTGGGAATCTCCTCCTTCGGGATATGTACGCCCGTGTTTTCAATCGTCAGCTTTGCTCCGTCTTCGTCCCGCCACAACTTTACTATTATGCGGTTCCCTGCAGGAGAATAAGCGGCGGCGTTTCCTAAAAGGTTGTCAACTGCCTTTTGGAGCAGACGCATATCTCCCAAGACTGAGATATCCGGAGAAATGAATCTCTCGACGGTCAGATTCTTCAGCACAAACAAATCCTCGTGCGATGAAAGGCTTTCATTTATGAGACTGCTTAAATCAAGCTCGATTTTATTGCAGGCACAGTCCGGCATATCCAAGCGGGAAATTGTCAAAAGCTCCTGCACCATTTTTTCAAGAGTATCTGTAGTCGCCAAACACTCTTCAAGGTATTTTTCCCTGTCCTTATATCTCCCCACCTGATAGAGCATACCCTGAAGCTGTCCTTTGATGATGGTGATTGGAGTTTTAAGCTCGTGCGACGCCGCCGAGAAAAAGTCTATGCGCTGACGTTCAAGCTCCCGTTCCTTGTCGATCTCCGCTTGAAGCTGTTTGTTTGCGCTTTTCAGCTGTGAAAGTGCGGACGACAGCTTTCCTGACAGGTCGTTCAAGCTCCCCGCAAGAACTCCTATTTCGTCTGTGCGCCGCACAGAACATAAGCCGCTGAAATCCAATGCCGCCATCTGCCTGGATATTCTGCTGATTCGCTTGATCGGCGTTGTCATATAGACGGTATAGAAAAAGGCGGCAACTATGGAAACGGAGATAATCACAACACTCAAAACAGGTATCGCCTTTTGAAGTGCCTCTACCACCTGACTTTCCTTTTCGGTGTTTTTGGAAAAGAAGACGGTGTACTCATCAGTGCTGTCCGAAAATGTCAGTCGGCACCACTCGGATGTATCGTTCTCGTTAAACTGATTTAGCTCCTGGATGTCGCACTTGAAAAGGTGGAAGACGAACTCGCCGTCGTTATCTTCAATAAGCCATGCGGAATAATCCTCGAGAATTAGCAGTGCTTCCTCTTTTGTGTAGTGGGATATATCCTCTACAAGATAGGGCAGCTCCTCATCTATCTCAGAAAGGTCGTGAGTATATATGTACGGGGCAAACTCTGCTATGCAGAAATATGTAACGGCACAGCAGGCAGCCATCAAGGCGGCGGTAATTATGAAAACCTTAGCGGACAGGCTGCTTCTTAGTTTCTTTATCAATTCGATACCCCACCCCTCTGATTGTTTCTATGTAGTCACAAGCGCCTAGCTTCTTGCGCAGATTCTTGATATGTGTGTCGATGATGCGCTCGTCGCCGAAAAATTCATACTTCCAAAGCGTTTGCAAGAGGTTTTGACGGGTCAATATCCTGCCCTGATGGGTCAGAAGCTCCCGCAAAATCTCAAATTCTCTGGGCGTGAGGTCGATACAGCTCTCTTCGGCATATGCCTTATATGCCGCCAAATCCAGAGTTAAATCCTTGTATACGATGGTCTGCGGAGCATCGCTCTGCTTTGATGAGCGGCGCAGGACCGCCGCTATTTTTCGCAGAAGAACAGGCATTGAAAACGGCTTTGCGATATAGTCGTCTGCCAGCATATCCAAGCCCTTGATCTGGTTTGCTTCGCCGTCTAAAGCCGTAAGCATGATAATGGGCACGTCCGACTTTTGGCGGATAACCTCGCAGACGCCGTAGCCGTCTATCTTCGGAAGCATGATGTCAAGAAGTATCAGGTCAAATGGCTGCTCGGAAAATCTTGCAAGAGCTTCCACGCCGTCGGACGCCAGCACGGTGCTGTGACCTGCGTCCTCTATGAAATCGTGAAGCAGGGCTTGGATGGATGTGTCATCCTCAACAATTAGAATTTTGCTCATGTTCTTTTTTCACCTCATGGGATTAGTTTAGCAGGGTTGTTTGAATCTTTTGTGGAGATTGGGATTTTGTTTTGGATGTATTGATTATAGCGGATTTTTGGGAGAGTGGCAAGTGTGGATTAATATAGGATTTTTATCTGCTGTTGCCATTGCGCATATTCTGGAATGAAGCTTTGGCGTGGCAAGGAATTTGCTGATAGCCGGCTCACTTCTTGAAAAGTGAAGGGCGGGTGCAGGGTTGATTCCTGCGCCCGCTCCTTATGTCTGAACTATTATAATCAAATCGCATATAAAACATATAATTCATAATACAATCATAAAAATTTTTTGTCTTAACATATATACACTTAATGACACTTTTTTATCTCGTCAAATCCACTATTCATGCGGTTTTGCTTATAGGGCTTGGCTGGGATTATTTATATTGCTTTCATTATTCAGATGGTTTGGGCTGTC
>USEH01000031.1 GCA_900553675.1 uncultured Ruminococcus sp.
AACTCTCATGAGCAGCCACTCGTCCAGAATGAGCAGATCCGTTTTCTTCCACTGGGCCAGCACCTTCTTGAAGCTGCCTTGGCCTCTGGCAATAGCCAGTTCTTCCAAGAGTTCCGGTAAGCGCACATATCTCACAGTGAAACCCTGCTTGCAGGCTTCCATACCCAGAGCGCAGCCGATATAGGTCTTACCACTTCCGGTGGCACCCATAATGATGACATTGTGCCGCTCCCGGATATATTCACAGGTTCCCAGAACGTCAATAAGTGTTCTGTCCAGCAGACGGCCTGCGGTATAATTGATATCGGTCAATGCCGCGTGAGGCTGGTCAAAGGCCGCCTGGTGGATGTTCCGCTTCAGGCGGTTGTTGTGTCTGCTCCAGTATTCTGCATCCACAATCATTGCAAGCCTTTCGTCAAAGGACAGATTTGCAACAGCAGGATCCTCCGTCTGCTGGCGGTAGGCATCCGCCATAGCGCTCATGCGCATCTTTACTAACTTGTCATATGTAGGTTGATTCAGCATAATTTATTTCCTCCCATAATACGCAGCACCCCGGGTGAAGCCGTACTCGTTACCCACAGGCTTCTTCTCTGCGGGGGTAATTTCCAACTTATCCTGCCCGGTTACAAGGATGTTCTTAATGCTCTTGTAACTGGGTTGGGGTGTGAACTGCAGGGCTCTGGCACAGGCATTTTCCAGTCTGGTGACTGAATACTTGTCTGCCAGCTTCAGAAGGCCCATGCAGCTCTTATACCCCTGCTGCTGGATTTTGTGGGAGGTAAGAATTCCTTTTACAGTGATTGCAGTGGCCGGACCGATGCTTTCTGCCCAGCGAATAAAACGGTCTCCATCCCACTGCAAATATTTCTGGTGGTCTTCCGGCATATGGGCTTCTACGGTGCTGTACTGACCGGGATGTCCATACAGCCGACGGTGTGAGGCAATTCTGTTCTGGTTGTAGAACACCTCAACCATGTTCTTTGTTAAACGCACATCTACCTTCTGCTTGATGTATTCGTAGGGAACGGAGTATTGCATTTTCTCTACGCAGATGTGATAATTGTACTGGACGGTGGCCGCTCTCCACTGTGCCAGCTCGAATTGGGCAGTCGGCAGCTTGTGCAAAAAGGCTTTTTCCTGGCTTTGAAACACACTGTACCGGCTGCCTTCTCTTTTTGTAAAAGGTGTCTGGTTGTGCTCGTCCAACTTCTGCCGGACAGCCCGGTTCAGTTCCTCCAAAGAGAAAAACTTCCGGTTCCGCAGGGCTGCAATGATTCTGGTTGACACCACACCAACAGTGCCTTCCGCACTGCTCTTGTCCTTTGGCTTACGGACTCTGGCTGGAACTACAGCAGTATTGTAATGCTCTGCCAGTTCTCGGTAGGTTCGGTTGATCTGGGGTGTATACCAGTCTCCAGCGCGGTCTACACCGGTCTTGAGGTTGTCCGGTACCAGCATGACAGCAGAGCCGCCAAAATACTGGAACATATTGACATGGACATGGATCCAGTTCTCCATATCCATCCGCAGACAGCCTTCTGCGTAGGCATACATGCTGAAGGGCAGAACGCCAACAAACAGGTAGACGGGAATTGCTTCTCCGGTGTCCCGGTCCACGATGTACAGCTTGTCCCCGGCCCAGTCCACCTCAATCCGGTCACCGGGCTTTCTGGGGATGTGCATGGTGGCATGCTCTTTCTCTGCAAACTTCTGGAAATGGAAGCAGAACTGAGAGTACATGAAGGGCTGCTCGCCCAACTGGCGGCATTCCTCGCAATACTCCATCCAGAGCAGCTTAAGGGTGACACCGCTGCGGGTCAACTCTTTGGATACCTTCTCGAAGTCCGGCATCCGGCGAAGAGATGCATGTTCCTGCTTCTCTGGAAACAGCAACCGTTCCAAATCTGCATCCGTTTCCACATCCAGCGGCCAGGTGAGATTGGCTGTGCTGGCCCGCTGCAGGACGGCTGCAACGGTATTTCTGGAACACCTACAGCTTTGTGCGATGCTCCGTTGGCTGATCCCTTGGCTGTGGAGCCTGAGGATCTGACGATATTGGGTCATATGATGACCTCCCTATAATAGATTCGTACAGAAAACGACTGCACGTGACTCTATTATACGGGTGGCTCTGACCGCCGGAAAGGGTGGCTCCCGAGAAACGGAACGGTGGCTCTCACCGCCCGGACTGGGTGCTCTCAAACGCCGGAATATTCAGTCCACCTTTATCGAATGTATCATTTACAAGCCTATGCAAGAAAATTAGGAACAATTCGTAAATATTTGGCGTACCTACTTCCATTTTTGCGGACTTTATGTTATAATACTTATAGATACATAACATATAGCTTCGGGAGGACACGTTATGAAAGCTAAAAACATACAGCAGTTTGTAATATATTCAAGAAAATCTAAGTTTACAGGCAAGGGCGAAAGCATTGAAAATCAGATTGAAATGTGCCGTCAGTATATTGCCACGCATTACAGCCAAGAAGAAGCTGATGCTGCACTCGTCTATGAAGATGAGGGCTTTTCGGGTGGTACGCTTGAACGCCCGAAGTTTAAGAAAATGATGAGTGATTCGCAGAAAATCAAGTTTGCCGCTATCGTGGTGTACCGTCTTGACCGTATCAGCCGTAATATCGGAGATTTTGCAAAGCTGATTGAGGATTTGGCAGACCGCGAAATTGGTTTTATATCTATCCGCGAACAATTTGATACTTCGTCCCCGATGGGACGCGCCATGATGTATATTGCCTCCGTGTTCTCGCAGTTGGAGCGCGAAACCATTGCAGAGCGTATCAGAGATAATATGCACGAACTATCTAAAACAGGACGTTGGCTCGGCGGCACTACTCCCACGGGCTACGAATCGGAGAGTATTTCCAACGTAACTGTGGACGGCAAAACCCGTAAGGCTTGCAAGCTGAAAATCATTCCCGAAGAAATCAATTTGGTCAAGCTGATTTTTGATAAATTCATTGAAACAGGCTCACTCACGAAAACAGATCAATTTCTCATGCAGGGACGCTATAAGACAAAGCGCGGAAAGACCTTTACCCGTTTTGCCATTAAGGGTATTCTTTCCAATCCTGTTTATATGATTGCTGACGAGGACGCTTATAATTACCTCGTTGAAAACGATGTTGATCTTTTCTCGGAAAAAGAAGCGTTTGACGGCAAACACGGCATTATGGCATACAACCGTACATTACAGCGTCCTGGTAAGGCAACACAGGAAAAGCCCATGAATGAATGGATTGTTTCTGTCGGTAAGCACAAAGGCGTTATCCCCGGTGCTGTTTGGGTGAAGGTGCAAAACTTGTTGGAGCTGAATAAATCCAAGAGCTATCGCAAGCCGCGTAGCAACGTTGCTCTCTTGTCTGGAATCCTCTATTGCGGAAAATGCGGTGATTATATGCGCCCGAAACTGTCTGACCGTCTGACTGCAACGGGTGATCCGATCTACACCTATCTTTGCACTACCAAAGAGCGTAGCAGAAGTCATGTGTGCGATATGAAGAACGCCAACGGCAATATGCTTGACGCAAAAATTATTGCCACGGTTAAGAGCTTCGGCAAACAAAGCTCCGATATGGCAAAACAGATTACACAGACCAAGAAGCGTATCAATGGCAACCGTGAGGGCTATGACGCAGAGGTCGCAAAAGTTAAATCCCAGATTGAGGATAACGAAAAAGATATTAAGGCACTCGTTATCTCACTTGGCAAGACCGAGGGTACAAATGCCGAGAAATATATCCTGGAACAGATTGACGAGCTTCACGAAAAGGGCGAAGGCTTGAAGAAACGCCTTACCGAGCTTGAAGCAATTATGCAGCAGCACGATCTTGCGGAAATCGAATTTGACCTTATCCGTCAGTTGCTTTCTACTATGGGTGAGAATATCGAGGAATACAGCGTTGAGCAAAAACGTGCCGCCATCAGAACATTTATCCGTAAAATCGTATGGGACGGCGAAAACGCCCATGTGTATCTGTTCCACAATGACGGGGACTATGAATTTCCCAACCCGCCCGATGGTGGAAATACCCCCAATAATGACAAAAATCCTAACGGGGATTCGTCAGAATATGACGAGCCGTTAGGAGAGGATAGCGAACGAAATACTTATGCACTTCCGAGCCTTAAAGAAAACCGCGCAGGATGTTCACTTCGATGAGCCTATAGACACCGACAAAGACGGCAACCAGTTAACCTTAAAGGACATAATCGCGGTGGATGGCGACGTCTGCGACGAGGTGGAGCTGAATCTCGGCGCGCGCCAGCTGTATAATCTTATAGAAACCAAGCTCGACGAGCGCGAAAAGCTTATAATTGTCCTGCGGTACGGCTTGTATTCAAAAAAGCCGCTCACTCAGCGGGAGGCGGCTCAGCTTCTGGGAATATCCCGCAGCTATGTATCACGTATAGAAAAAAGGGCGATAGATAAGCTTGCCGAGGAAATGAAGTGTGAAGAAGACGACGAGGACCACAAAGACGATAAGGAAGATAAGGACAAAAAGGACAAAAAAGACAGCTAACCAAAATCAAGGCTTGCCGGAAGCTATGGCAAGCCTTGATATATTTCATTATTTATTCAGTACGGCAACCCCGATGTTCAGATATAGTGCAAACAGGCACCACACAAGATACGGCACTAAAAGCAGTCCGGCGGTTTTGTTCAGCTTGTAGAACTCTATAAGATTCGAGATTACCAGCAGTATCAGCACTCCCAGAACTATTGCTGCCGCAGTGTAGTATTCAAACCGGAAGAAAACTATCGGCCAGCAGAAGTTTACAAAAAGCTGATAGCAATATGCCTTAAGCGCGTCGTTGAATTTGTATTCAGATTCTTTGTAGATAAGATAGCTCGCAATGCCTATCATGACATAAAGAATCGTCCAGACGACAGGGAACAGCCAGTCGGGAGGGGAGAGCGGAGGCTTTTCAAAGCTTGCTTTCGTCCCTCCCGAAATAAGCGTTGAAAGTCCGCCGACGGCTAAAGGTATTACAATGGCGATTATCAGCATGACAATATTGTTCTTTTTGTTTTTGGTATCGGTCAAAATAATCAGTCCTTTCAAGCATATTTTATGTACAACTGTGGACAAAAATACATTTTAGTGCTATAATATCGCATAGTGGTAACGAAAATATCCCTAAAAACAAGGAGTGAAAGCATGAATACACTTATGCATATCTGTTGCGCACCCTGCTCTTATATGTGTATAGAGACTTTGCGCTCGGAAAACATAGATATCACAGGCTTTTGGTACAACCCCAACATCCACCCATTTCAGGAATACAAGGCGCGGCGGGATACTCTTATTATGCACGCAAAAAACGTTAATATGCCGCTTGTGACGGTGGATGACTACGGTCTGCGCGAATTTGTGCGGCTGGTGTATCCGAATTTAGAGGACAGGTGCGGCAAGTGCTACGACATCCGCCTTGAAAAAGCCGCGAAATACGCCGCCGAAAACGGCTTCGACAGCTTTACTACCTCGCTTTTGATAAGCCCATATCAGCGGCACGAGGTTATTATCTCGGTAGCTCAGGAAAAGGCGAAAAAGTACGGCGTTGAGTTTTTGTATCGCGATTTCCGACCGTATTTCCGAGAGGGTCAGCGTAAGGCGCGCGAGGTAGGGTATTATATGCAGAAATACTGTGGTTGTGTGTTCAGCGAGGAAGAAAGGTACGCAAAGCAGGTCAAGCACGAGGGTGCGATTCAAATATATCCGGAGAAATAAATAAAAGTGGGGAATCGAAAAATGACAGTATCAACCATAAAAGCCATCTTTGAAAGCGATATAAACAAGGTCTGGGAGACTGTGACTAACCTTAAGGACTGCTCTTGGCGGAGCGATTTAAGCTCTGTCGAGATACTAAGCGAGAATCAGTTTGTGGAGCACGACAAAAGCGGCTATGCAACCAAGTTTACCATCACCTGCACCAAGCTCCTTGAGCGCTGGGAGTTTGATATGGAAAACGGCAATATGAGTGGTCACTGGGTCGGAGCCTTTACCAAAGTGGGCGAGAACACAGAAATAGAATTTACCGAATCGGTCGAGGCGAAAAAGCTAATTATGAAGCCGTTTGTAAAAGCGTATCTCAAAAAGCAGCAGGCGCAGTATATTTCCGACCTGCGCAAAGCGCTGAGCGGCAAATAGCCTATAAAAAATTCCATATGACAAAGCCCAAGCACTGTAGAATCGCACGGTACTTGGGCTTTATTTTTTTATTTGGGAGACTATTTGAGCATCTCAACCCATTTATCGTTTTCCTTATAGAAGATATGCTCGCTGATGTTATCATCCAGAAAAACCTTAAGCATGGTTTTCATACTTTTTGCAAGCTTTTTATCCGAAAGTGAGCTTACAGGAGTCCAGAATACCTCGCCCTCGTCGGAGGATTTCAGCTCACCCTCGTATGTACTTGTCTTGTACAAAAGCACGACATATCTCACGCCGTCGTCCCGCGTCCAGTCTTTGATTCCGCAAAGACTCAGCTTTGACACTGTAAGCCCTGTTTCCTCAAAAACCTCTCTTATAACGGCGTCGGTAAAGGATTCGCCGTTTTCAACGTGACCACCGGGGAAGGCGATACCCGACCAGTTGGGGTCAACCCTGTCCTGCACAAGCACATTTCCGGCGTTGTCACATACCATGCACATATTTGTGAATATTACTTCTTCCGGCATTCTCATATGTAAAATTGTTCCTTTCGTGAAAGCTGTAATTTAAAAACTGCGATTTCACTTACGTTATGCCTCCTCACCATCTTATGAGGGAAAAGGAAAGTGAAATTGATAATGCTATAACAGTGAGTAGTAATTTAGGATATGTATTTTGCTGTTTTACGGATTTAATGTGATAGTTTCATTTGCAAAATCATCACGAGACCAATCATCTTCATCATATGCTCTTAATTTGAATTCAATTGTTTCTACTTCGGTAATGCCATTTTCTTCTAAGGTAGTGTCAGACCATGCCATAGAGCTAAACGCACACTTTCCAGCTGAAACAGAGGTTGCGTAGAATGGATCTTCCATAAAGCCATTCACAGATGCTTCATTAACGCTGAACATAATATTCTTGTCTGTTTTATTTTGCAGGAACAGATTAACGGTATATCCAAAAATATCATCTTGCTCATAGCCTGTAACGATAACAGTAACATTATCATTATCGATAATTACATTATCAGAAAGTTGCGCTTCTCTAACAAATTTTACTGCCTTATCTTCACCATACGGATATATATGGATTGTTTCTTTTGCGACATCGTCTGCAGACCAGTCGTTACTGTCATAAACACGGAAGGTCAGTTCAATATCAGTATATTCTGTGATACCATTTTTCTCCAGCTTATCACTCGAAAAACTGATTTCTTCGTTGGACTTCTTACCAGCAGCTACTTCTGCTGCGAAAAACGGGTCACATTGAACACCGTTTATAGCAGCTGATTTGACAGAGAACATATAGGTTTTATCAGCAGACTTGTTTTCAAGCAATGCCTTTATAGTGTAACCCCAAATATTGTAAGAGTCAATGCCGGTAATTTTTATGGTACATTCCTCGTTTTCAATAGCAACTATTTCGGTGAAGGTAATTTTATTCTCAACTTTTTCATCACCTTTTGTTGTTTCACTCTGTAAAGAAGTAATCTGTTCGTCATTGTTTGTAGCACTTGTGGTGTTATTTCCGTTGGTGCCATCGTCCTTGCTTGTTGTCACTTCACCGCATGCCGTAAATGAAAACAACATTACAAAAACAAGAAGCAGTATTGCGATTTTTTTCATTTTCTTTTCCTCCAAAATATAAAATAAGTGCAATCGAAGTCACATGCATCGAGAAGAGCAACTCCGATTGTTGTCAAACAAAGTATAGATATATCAGAAAGCCTTATACCACCGAATGTGGAGTTGTGTTTTTATTGTAATGCAGTTTGGGCGACAATATAAAAGAGCATATTATATTCCTTTTTAGATAAAGGTTGACACGTTCTCAATATTCAGCTTCGTTTGGCATGAATATTATATCACATCGGTATTAAAAAAGAAAGGGCTTTTGAAAAAATAAAAAATATTTTGTCTTTTTCTGTATTTTGTTTTTCACAAGTATATTCTCGTACCTTTCGTTAAACTCGGATTTATATTTCAAAATCTTCGGATTTAAAATTGCTGTAGTATCTGCCCTTGACGGCTGTAAATTTGAGCACGCAATAATCTGGGTCGGTCACGCCCTTTTTGTAGTACATTTTATCGCCGGACCTGCCATAGCCTTTCCTTTGCCTCGGGGGTTTCCAACACTTCCACCGTTCCGACTAAGCTAACGCCCCTGAAAAATCTTCTATCCACAAAATATACGCTTGCCTTGTTGTTTTCCTTGAAGAACCTGACTTTATTTGATGATGTATTTGTCGAAAACCATATTTCTTTAATGCCGTTTCTTTCTCTCGGACGAAGCATTGCTTTAGTAATCGGAAAGCCATCGCCGTCTACATAGGATAAAAAGCTGACGCTTGCTTTGTCTATCATCTTGCCGATAGTCTCGGTTGGATTTCTCATATGATTACCTCCGTAAATTTTTCGGTTTCGGGCGTTAGCATAGGTATAATCGTTTCTTTTGTTTAAACCGGAATTTATTTATTTTCCATAATCAATTCTTTGCACTTCCATTCTTCACCTAGAACACAATATGTTTCTGTCGTATCAAGAACAGTATCGTTAAAGCCGACTGATTTATAACAATAATAAGCCGAAAGATTATTCTCGAAAACGCCCAATGATGCTTTTTTAGCTCCATATATTTCAAATACAAATTTTAGACCTAGCCGGAGCATAGCTTTTCCATAGCCTTTTCCTCTCTTGTGAGGATTTACAATAACAAATCCAAAACGTAGTTCATCCAATGATTCATCAGGGTTTCTTAGTGTAAAAAAGCCAACGATTCCTGTTTCATCAAATGCAGTAAACGGCATTAGAGACTCAACAAAACAAAATTCCTTTTGTGTTATCGGATAATTACCGAGTATGCCTGCTGTCCATTGATAAAATGCTTTTTCATCCTGACACCATGATAATATTGTATCTACATCTGTAGCTTTATATGGTCTTATTCCAATCATACATTTTTCCTCGCAAATACCGATTTATGTAACAGACTAGCTAAACTATTTCCGTCCTGATAACCACAAACCCATTTTTCAGATACATTTTGATTGCTCCCTGATTCCGGTCCACGGCATGAAGTGTGATTTGATTTATCGTCTGAGCTGTTCTTAGAATTTATCCAATTTGTATTTAGTGATTACCATTCCACTTCAATCACGCACTTGTCTGCCCCTGTCTTTATGCTTTCAAGTAATGTAACTTTTACATCTGTCTTGAATACGTTACTAAAAATTCCTTCTGCATTTCCTAATGTACAATAGCACCATGTTTTTGATAATTCTTGGGGTACTCTTTTTACACAGGCACAATAGCATTCAGGGTAACAAAATCGAATTTTATTGTCAGATATGTATTCAAGACAAGCAAAGGTTTCTTTTTCATTAAATAAACGCACAAATTCCTTTATACTATCTGCCTTATTCAAATATTTCAGAAGTTTGTTTGCAATTGATTTGCCATCATTACATCTACACTCTTTTCTGATAGATATGATTGTATCAGTATCAAAATGTTCTTCAAGATAGCTGCAAATTGTATTCGCCCATTGATATTTTTTATTAATATCTGCACTCTTTGACAATGGATAATTGGCTTCAAATTCTCTTGCTGTATCATATCCAACATGTCTTTCTAAGCTATCTACTAATCTAACAGATTGTGCATTATCATTTTTTGCCATAATGTCCTCCTTACAAATATCGATTTATGTAACAGAAAAACTAAACTTTTTCCGTTCTGACAACCGTAAACCCATTTTTCAGATACATTCTGATTGCGCCCTGATTCCATTCCGCAACATGAAGTGTGATAGGGGAGATATCATTATTTTGCATCTGCGAAACGGCAAATCGCAATAACGCTTCTCCATAGCCCATTCTCTGACAGCTTTTTCTCACGATCAGATCGTCGATTTCATTGCCATATATTGCAACCGAGCCAATCAATTCGCCGCCCACTTCAAGAATGTAGATATTATCCTTTTTATGCTCCAATCCTTCCTCGCTGTAACAGCAATCGACCGGATATAGCTGATAAGCCGATCTCATATCATGAAAGCATTCTTCGTAAATTTTCTTATATTCGTCATAATCGCAGGCAGAATAATTCCTTAGCTGCAATGAAGACTGCATATGTTCGCCGTGATATTCCATTGTATGCGCAACAATCTCCAATTTCATATCTCCTTTGCAGCTTGCCAATCAATATATTCTAAAACAGTTATTCATCATCTTTACTGATTGGCAGAATATACTTTTCAAAGTACTGCTTGTAGTAATTCTTGAATTCGTCCGAGTCGGCAACGTTGGCAGTGTACATATGCTCCTCGGCGTTGATATCGTAGCTGTGCATAACCGCAAATGCTATGTTGGAGCAGTGATCGGCAACTCTCTCAAAATTCGTAAGCAAATCGTTGTAAACAAAACCGGTAACTATGGTACAGCTGTTCTGAGATACTCTCTCGATGTGATTAGATTTAAACAGCTTGGTCATCTCGTCGATTACTTCCTCTAAGGGTTCAACTTTGATTGCAAGGTCGCGCCTGCGTTCCATGAAAGCGGAGGTGGCAAGTGTGAGGATCTCGCCTGCGGCTTCTATAAGAAGATTGATTTCCTTGGTGGCTTCATCTGAGAAGACTATCTTCTTTTCGTCTATTTCAGCGGCGGATTCGGATATGTTTGCGGCATGGTCGCTCAATCTCTCAAAGTCGCCTATAACACTTAAAAGCTCGCTCGATATTGCCTGCTGCTTATCGTCAAGACCGTTTTTACCTATTTTAACTATGTAGTTGCCAAGCTTGTCCTCGTACTTGTCGCAAAGGGCTTCCTTGTCCTGAACCTTAACATACTTTGAGCGGTCGTATTCTGTTAAAAGACGGATGGAGCGGAACAGGTTCTTTCTTGCGATATCGCACATCTTCAAAGCCGCCTTTTTGCTTACCTCTAAAGCCGCGGGAGCGTAGTTAAGAAGTGAATCGTCCAGATGCTCAATCTCACTCAAATCCTCGTTTTCGGAAGGATCCTGCTTGATAACGATATAGCACAGCTTTTCAATAAGCGAATGCATCGGGAATAGAATAACCATTCCCACAACGCTTATAAGTGTGTTCATAAGTGCGATTCCGACAACCGTCGAGGACTGCGACATAAATCCAAGCCCAACCGCAGCGTCAAGCGGGTATATCACAATAAATACAAGTATAGCGGTAAGAATATTTGCTATAAGATAGACCATAGCTGTGCGCTTGGAATTTTTGTTTCCGCCTATCATAGCAAGCATAACAGGAGAGCTTGCACCAATTTTTATTCCCAGCATTACCGGAAGGCACACGCTGTAGGGTATAACCACCGAGGCGCACAGCGCCTGCAAAATTCCCACGCCAGCCGAGCAGGACTGTATTATTGCCGCAACAATAATTCCTGCAAACATTCCCAAGAACGGATTCTTGAACAGTATCAAAAGATTCTGAAATTCCTCGCTTTCCTTAAGCGGGTCAACCGAGCTGCTTATCAGCGACATCGAAAGAAGTATCGTTCCCAAGCCGACAAGCACAAGACCTATGCTTCGGGTGGTGTTCTTTTTCGAGAAGTTCATCATAACAGCGCCGATTATCGCGAATATAGAAATAAGGGTAGCCGTGGAAAGCAGGGTTCCGATAAATCCCGAATCCGAGCCGGAAAGCGAAAGTATCCAGCCGGTCATTGTAGTACCGATATTTGTACCCAGCACTATCGGCACCGCCTGCGAAAGAGTCATCATTCCGGCACTTACAAAGCTTATTACCATAACGGTGGTTGCGCCGGAGGACTGAATGGCAGCCGTTACGAGTATTCCCAAAAGAAAGCCCTTGATAGCGGGGGAGGACAGCTTCCAAAGGATAGCCTCCATTTTGTTTCCGGCAAGGCTTTTAAGTCCGTTGCCCATCGACTCCATACCGAAAAGGAAGAACGCGACGCCTCCAAGCAGGGAGACAATATGTGTGAAATCCATACTCAATACCGTTCCTTTTTTGAGATATAATCAGCAATCTACTTATAATCATAACTAATATAACTATACCAGTATTTCGTCCTTAATTCAAGAGCAATATTAAAATTCGTCAATTTGTAAAAAAACATATCAAGTTCAGACCAATTTGCAGTCGTTTTTTAAAGACATCCCCGCGCGTCATAAAAGCAAAACATAAAATCTGAAATTTCCCGAAAAATATTTAAAAAAATTTGCGAAAACATCTTGATTTTTTTTTAGAGTAGTGCTATAATAACAAATGTTGTGAATCTGGGTGTAGCTCAGCTTGGTAGAGCGCTACCTTGGGGTGGTAGAGGCCGTGGGTTCAAGTCCCGTCACTCAGACCATACCGAGTGTTCTTAAAGTATCCGAAAGGTGCTGTAAGAACACTCGTTTTTTATGCCTACATAATTCCTAAGCTGTTGCAGTTTCAGATGCGTAGCTGACTGTTACTCCCTTTCTTGTGCTGACTGACACCTCCGGCGCAGGAAGCAAAAGCACCTCGGGAATCTCAATAGAGCCTATGCAGTTGTAGTGAATAATCAGCCTCTGCTGCCATACACCCTCCACCTTCTCCGCATTAAAGACCTCAATCTTCTGAATCAACTCATTGAGCATCTGCTGAGTGAGCTTCTTTGCACGAGTATATTTTCTCACCGTATTGATGAACATATCGGCAGTCATAGACTGACTTGCAGACTTTTCGAGCTTGGCTTTAAGCTCTTTAAGTCTTGCGGTCAGCTCTTTTTGTTCTTCTTCGTACTTGATAGACATTCTCGCAAATCTTTCATCGCTTATCTTGCCTGATACATTGTCCTCATAGATACGTTCAAAGAGCGTATCAAGCTCTTTGTCACGGGCTTGAAGAGCATAGATTTCTTTCTGCATAGCCTGACGTTCACTCTGAGCTGCTTTCTGAGAATGCCCCATGACAGCTTCGGCAAACTGCCTCTCATACTTGCTTGCAAACTTCGTAAGGCGATGTATCTCTCCAAGAACAACCTGCTCCAAGAAGTCAACTCGAACGTAATGAGTAGATTCACACGTCCCTCTGTTGCCTTTATAGTTTGAACAGTTAAAATACTTTATCTCAGGATTGCCCTGATTGAAGTGATAGTGCAGATTGTGTCCGCAGTCTGCACAGACAAGAAGTCCAGAAAACATATTGACTTCGCCGTCCGAAGTCTTTCTTTTTCTTTGCTTTCCTCGCTTCTCCTGAACCTGTTCCCATACTGAACGCTCAATGATAGGAGTATGTACATCGCTGAATACAACCCAATTCTCACGGTCATTCTCTATGCGTTTTTTGAGCTTGTATGACTTAGAGTAAGTCTTGAAGTTAAGAATGTCCCCGCAATACTCCTGAAGCGAAAGTATCTTAACTATAGACGAGCAGTTCCAATGTGTCGGAGACAACTCTTTAGCTTTTCCGGGACGGTTTATGCCCTTGCTTGCCCAATATGCTCTTGGAGTCAGTATTCCATCTTGCTCAAGTGCAGAAGCTATCTGTTCGCTGCCGTAGCCCTCAATGGTCATAGCATAGATTCTGCGTACAACCTTTGCTGCTTCCTCATCTATAATCCAATGCTTGGGATTGTCAGGGTCTTTTATGTAACCGTAAGGAGGTTGTCCCATGGGTTCTCCTGAATTGCCCTTAATCTTGTTGCTGATTCTGCGCTTCTTGCTGATGTCACGAGCATACCATTCGTTAAACATATTCTTGATGGGAGCAAACTCGTTTTCACCTTCGGAAGTATCTATGCCGTCGGAAATGGCAATCAGACGAATATCGTGAGCCGGGAAGAATTCTTCCATAAGTCTGCCGACTTCTATGTAGTTACGTCCTAAGCGTGACATATCCTTTACGAATACCGCCGAAGCATGACTTTTTTCAAGCTCAGCCATCATTGCATTGAATCCGGGACGGTTCATTGTAACTCCTGAAACGCCGTCGTCTACAAAGGTTACAAGGTTTGTATAACCCATGTCCTTTGCTGCTTTGGTTAATAGCTTCTTTTGATTCTGTATGCTGTAGCTTTCGCCGTCAAGATTGTCATCTCTCGAAAGACGTACATACAAAAATGCTGTGGTATCTTTGGTTTTTCTGCTTGACTGTTTCATCAATAACTTCCTTTCTCCTTTCCGACAGTCAAGAGCAGTATTTACACACTTAGTATACCACACATAACTGCAAATGTCACGCTTTAAATTATTAAATTTTTATCTTCATACCTTTGCGACTTCTTTTTTGATGAGCCGCAAAAGAAGCTCCGAGAAGGATTCATGTCCGTTCTCATTAAATACAGGTGTTACTATGAATCTTCTGCCGTCTACTTCGTATGTAGAGGGCTTTTTCATTTTCGCCTGTATTTCGGTTTGGTTTGGATTGTTCATAGAGATTACCTCATATTTTTATGAGCCGAACTCATATTCTGGGTTCGGCTCATTGTATCTGATTTCGATTTTTTGTTTTTAATTACAGTCTATTTGCCAAGCACCCGACTGTCTGGGGATAAAGCAGGCTGTCGCTGGTAACGACCATCATAACTCCAAGATACCGTCTATCGAATATCTCAGGGCTC
>USEH01000032.1 GCA_900553675.1 uncultured Ruminococcus sp.
CCTTCACCCCTCTACCCCTTTTCCACACTTTTCACTATGATATGTGTGAAGGCTTGATGGCTGATTTTTACTGCCGTTCCTCGGTGATAATTCGATTGCCAGAACATAGTTTGCTGTTCTTCTATTGCTTTGATAATCGTACTTTCGCTCCTTGAAGAGATACCGAGTAGTTAGCTTTACTGCTGTCCTTTTTTATTCTGGTGGGAACGAATGCGTAGCATTTTTAGACGAATATTAGTATGATAAAATTATTCTACAGCAGGGTTAAAGAGGTTTTTGTCGGAATGGCAGTCTCGGGAGATGTCAGCAGATATGAAAAAACAAGCCCCGAAAGAGCCTTTCGGAGCTTGCGCCGCATTATAAAACTATTCAATCACAAAATCGCCTTAAACCCATAAGTAATTCCCATAACAATAATCCCCGCGGCGATAACGCCTAAGCATATCATCGGGAAAGCAACCTTTTTGTTCATTCCCAGAACGGTTGCAACTATCGCGCCTGTCCATGCTCCGGTTCCGGGAAGAGGTATTGCAACCAAGACAAACAGCCCGAACGCCGCGTACTTTTCAATCGTCTTCTGGTTCTTATACGCCTTGTTTTCAAGCCAGAGCGCAAATTTTGCGAAAATTCCCTTACGCTTTTTAAGCCACTTTAAAAAGCTTTCTAAAAGCAGCAAAAGAAAAGGTATCGGCAGGATGTTTCCTAAAAACGCCGCTATAAACGCTTCCAGCGGCTTAAGTCCGAAGCCCACGCCGTAGGGCAGACCTCCTCTAAGCTCCACTACCGGAAGCATTGAAATAACAAAGGTCGCTATAAGCTTGCCTATGTAGGTTGATGTAAGCCATGATATCATAATTGGTTTCGTCCTTCCTGATTATCCTGATATAGTTCAGATATTTCCAAAAGCTTCTTTTGGGCTTCGTATATCACCCAATCCGGAGCCAAAAGTCTGGCTTCGCTGCCGAACTGGAAAAGCCAGCCCCAGAAGGTCGGGCTTATCGAAACATCTAATCTTACAATAAAGCTGTCCTCTCCGCTTCTTCTTATGTGGATATCGTCTCCAAAGCGGTCGATAACAACGTTTATCAGCTTGGTTGACATTTCAAGCGTGATGGTTTCGCGGGGACCGCCGTACATATTGTATGTGCCGCGCAGCTCCTTGGCAAGCTCCTCCTCGTCGATGGTGAGGGTTTTGCGCTTTTCCTCGATGACGCAAACGTCGGTCATTCTGTCAACGCGGTAACGGCAGAGTTCCTCGTGCTTGCGGCAGTAGCAGACAAGATAATAGCAGTCGCTCTCCCATATAAGATAATACGGCGATACCTGATATACCTCGCCGTGATGGCGGTAACGCTTTTTCTTGTCTATATCATATTCGGTATAGCGGAAGGTTATTTGCTGATTTTTGTAAATAGCATCGTGAATGGCGTTTATCGAGTAGTATATAGCCTCGTTGTAGGTCTTAACACGCCCGCCTACATATATCGAGCGACGAAGCCGCTGACCTTTGTAGCGGCTGGTAAGGGACTGGAGCTTTTTAATAAGCTCGTCCGACTTTTTTCGGGTAAGGAATTTTGAGGACGCCACAGCGTCTGCCAGAACCAAAAGCTCTTCATCCTGAAAATACCTTGAGCTGACATAGTAGTAATTTGAATGCCCGATTTTTTCGGTGACGATATCCAGCCCCGAAAGCGTCAGGGTTTCTATATCGTCGTAAATGGTTTTTCGCTCGCAGCTTATTCCGGAGGCGGCAAGCTTTGAAATAAGCTCCGCACCGGTAAGCTTGTGGTTTTCGTCCGTTTCGGAAAGAAGTATCTTTTGCAAAAGCAGAAGCTTGCCCTTCTGGCGCTGAGTCATGCGGTTTTTCCTCCATTCACATCTATTTCCGTGGCTGTTGCCGTGGCTATTGCCGTGGTTTCGGCTTGGTTATGCTGCCGTCCGGCTCGCGGATTTCCACCCTGTCAAGCTGGCTTTTAAGATTTCCGACTACTGCCGCGCGGTATTCGTTCCGCAGTATCGTTTGCTCTATCTTTTCGGAATCGGTAAGCCCGACGTCTCTTGATTTTTTCGCGAGATAATTTATCCGTGCTATTTTTTCCTTATCCATCTGACATTTACACGCTCTTTCCATTTATTTGGCTTTTATTATACATTATTCTTAGTCACATTGCAATAGCTTTGAGAAATAATCATGATTTTTTACTGTCCAAAATATCACCCTTATATCTCTTGACTTTTCCGGATTCCTGAGTATTATAGTAATTAAGGAATTAGAACATATGTTCTTTGTGCGGAATCAATATAGTATTAAAGAAGGAGACGGATAAATTGAAAGACCTTATTAATCAGTATAAGTTTGAAGCGGACAGGCTTGCTTGCCACGCAGCAGCTCTCAGAAAAGAGCTTGACGGACAGAATGATGTGGATATTATCAACCGTCTGAAAAAGCGGATCAGGCTTTTGGAAACAGAGCGCTATGAAATTCTGCGGGACATATCCGACATGCAAAATGGGCAGAAATTTACACAGAACGGGCTGATTTAAGCTCTTTGCGAGATAATTTCTTTCGCAGGTATTGTATTTATACAAAAAAGATGTTATAATATTTTTGATTTTGTTATCAATATACACTATACACTCGAAAGGAAGTACAATAAATGAAAAAGTCAACTATAAGAAAGTATGCCAAGCTTATTGTGCGCGTGGGCGCGAACGTTCAGAAGGGGCAGTCGGTTCTGGTTTATGCAAACGTCGATCAGGCTGATTTTGTCGCAATGGTTGTGGACGAAGCCTACAAGGCAGGAGCAAAATACGTAAACGTAAACTGGGGATGCGACGATATAACCAAGCTTAACTACCGCCACCAGACTCTTAAAACCCTTTCTACCGTTCTTTCGTGGCAGGAAGAAAAGCTTAAGTGGATGGCAGACGAGCTTCCCTGCCGTATCCACATAGTTTCGGACGATCCGGACGGCTTGAAGGGCATAAACATGGAAAAGGTTCAAAAGTCCTCTCAGGCAAGATACAAGATAACCAAGAAGTATTCCGACGCTATTGAAAACCGTCATCAGTGGACTATTGCAGCCGTCCCCGGCGAGGCTTGGGCTAAAAAGGTGTTCCCGGGTATGAGAAAGGGCGCGGCTATGGAAAAGCTTTGGCAGGCGATTTTAGAATCTGTTTATGTCACCGACGACAACGACCCCATTGCTGTCTGGGAGAAGGTAAACGCAGACTTTAAGTCGCGCTGCGACAAGCTCAACTCCTACCACTTCGACCATCTGCATTATAAGTCTGCAAACGGCACCGATTTCACCTGTTGGCTTATGCCAAAGAGCCGTTGGTGCGGCGGCGGAGAGCTGGATTTAAACGGTCACTACTTCAATCCCAATATGCCCACTATTGAGATATTCACATCTCCCCAAAAGGGCAGAGCGGAGGGCAAGGTTGTTTCCACCAAGCCGCTTTCATATCAGGGACAGCTGATTGAAAACTTCTGGTTTGAGTTTAAAGACGGCAAGGTTGCCGATTTCGGTGCGGAAAAGGGCAGAGAGCTTCTTGAAAAGATGGTAACCATGGACGAGGGCGCCTCTATGATCGGCGAGCTGGCTTTGGTTCAGTACGACAGCCCCATCAACAATCAGAACATTCTTTACTACGAGACTCTGTTCGACGAAAACGCAAGCTGCCACATCGCTCTGGGCAGAGGCTTCAGAGACGCTGTCGAGGGCTTTGAAAAGCTTGAGGACAAGGACTTTGACGATATGGGTCTTAACGATTCCATGATTCATGTCGACTTTATGATTGGCTCTGCCGATATGGAGATAACAGGCTACACCGCAGATGGCACGGCGGTTAAAATCTTTGAGAACGGTAATTTTGTTATTTAAGTTTGTGATGTGATACTAAGACAGCCGCGGTGAAAATCACTGCGGCTGTTTTTATATGTGCTTATAGGTTAGTCAACTTCACGATTTATTAATCCAGATATCCGACAATGCCGACGTGTTCGCCCTCGTGCGGCAGTTCCAATGCTCCCGACTCGCGGGCAGCATACCCGAACCATCCCGAAAGAGTCCACAGGGTTACATGAGGGCAGTAATCATCGATAAGCTCCTTCGAGCTTTCAGGAGTGAAATCGCAAAGAGTCTCCTTCTGAAGTCTGCCCACTTCGGTAAATATCTGCTTGATGGCTTCGTAATCATCCGATATGATTTCCTGAATTTTGCCGAGAGTAGAACGCTTGAAGAGCGGGATTTCGCTTGTATCAAGCTTATCTACTAAATAATGTGTGCTTTCGCCCAGACATCTGAATTGTATAAAGGTAACTTTCGGGCGAGAAGCCAATGCACACTCGCCGGCATATGCACGATGTCCGCAGTCTTCGGTTAAGAAGCTTGTATCCTCCAAAGCATAAACCACTCCGGCTGTGTTCTTGTAAAGCGGGCGGGATTTTGCACCGCCGGCGGTCTCGAGCATAGCGCGAACGCAGAAGTAGGTATACAAATCCCACAAAAGCGCTGTTTCGGAAACCTTGCCGCACTCGAAATCAAGCTTCAATATTTCGGGCAGCCTGGCTTTTATGCCCGAAAGCACATCTCCGATGCGGGCGGTAAATTTCTCGCTCATAAGCTTAAGCACCTTGCTGATATACTCGCTCGGAAGCATAAGAATATTCGACTGGTACTTGTCGCCCTGCTTTTTAAGTAAGCCGTAGCTAATAAGCAGCTCGATTTCATCCTCGATATACATACTTGCAACGCCAAGCTCAACCGAAAGCTGCAAAACGGTAACCGGCTCATAGTAAGCGGTGTGAATTATCTGCCCCACAAGCTTTCTCGATATAAGGTTGTTGAACTCATCATTGTTATCTCCGTCTATTATGCCTGTAATGTATATCGGCGACGGCTTGTAGCTCTTTTCTCCAAATTCTCTTGTCATATAAATGCCCTCCTTCAGAATTTTACGTGATTTAAACAGGATGACCTTGACCGTTTCGGGCGTGAAGCCGTATTTAGAGGCTATCTCGCGGACGGATAAGCCGTCGAAGTAATAAGCCACCGTGCAAACGCGGTATCTAAGGCTTAACAGCGACAGCTCGCGCCGCAGCAGGTTAAGCTCCTCCTTGTCGCAGATGTCGGACAAAACGTCTTCGCAGTCGCTAAGATTTTCGTCTATCTCCGCCGAGGGATGGCGCGTTTTCCGCCGAAGATAATTCTTATATGTATTTGAAGCTATCTGCCACACAAAGCCGTAAAACGCCTCGTCGCACTTAAGCTTTTCGGCACTTTCGATTACCGCCGTTATGATGTCTGAGCATAAATCCTCGGCGTCGGTGGGGTTGGATACCTTTGAAAGCGACCATACATATATGGTTTTCATGTTCTGCGAAACAAGCTCGCCCGCTCTTTTTGAAGTCATATAAGTCCATCCTTTTTTTCTTTCCTGAAAGATCTTTCATCTATATAGTAACCGCAGGGTGCGAATGGTTATCGCAATTTTAAAATTTTTTCGTGATATTCTTTAATCAAAAAGCATACTCCGGACAGCTTTCTTTTTTGTCCGGAGTATGCATTACTTTTTATTAAAAGGCAGACATCTGCGCGTAAATCTCCTCCGCCGCAACCTTGCTGTCGTTGAACGCGTGGGACATGGCTTCAAGCTTTGCGTCGTCCATGACAACGCTTGCGCAGAGCGAAGCTATATCCTCATCGGATTTTGCCGAAACTGCCGCGCCCTTGTCCAGCATAAATTCAAGGTTGTTCTGCTCGCAGCCCGCAACGGCGTTGACTAAAAGCATCGGCAGGTGCTTAATACGCGCCTCGCTTATGCTGAGCCCGCCGGGCTTGGTTATATAAAGGTCGCAGGAGTCCATCATAATGGAGATATCCTTTACAAAGCCCTCTATTCTGATGTTCCAGCTGTCCTTATACAAAAACTGCAAAATCTTTTTCAGCATTTCATTGGTGCCGCAGATAACGGTTAAAATGCAGTTCTGACCAAGTGTGCGCTTAAGCTCTGATGTCAGCTTGGGGATGGGTCCGCAGCCCATGCTTCCGAACATCATAACAACGTGGCGGCTGCTTTCGGGTATGCCCAGTATTCGCTTGGCTTCCTGCTTGTTAACGCGATTGTAAAACTCAGAACGCACCGGTATGCCGGTTATGGCTCTGAGCTTTTCGCGCGGGATTCCGTTTGCACTGTAGAGGTCGACAAGCTCTTCATCCGGCACGAAGTAAAGGTCGCACCTTGTCTCCTCGGTTATCGGGGCGAAGGTGTAATCGGTAGCGATAAAGCAGGAGCGGACTATGCCTTTTAGTTCGGGATGGTCTGCCATAAGCTGGGTTATCATCAGGGCAGAGAAAACGTGAGGGCAGATAATGCAGTTGTAATTTCCGGTGCGGATGTAGTCATAGAGCTTTGAAGAGCCGGAAACCAAGAATTTGCGGATAATGCTGCGCTCCTTAAAAAGCCCGGGGTGGGATTCCGCGATTTTATATCCGGCGTCGGACACCTTGGGCAGATAGCGGTATAGTCGGGTGTGCCAGTTGCCGATTACCTGGGAGGCATACTCCGAAATGAAGGAGAGCGAATCGACAGAATCGCACTGAATATCGTGCAAAGAAAAAGCCTGAGCCACTGCACGTGTGACCGAATTGTGACCCTGACCGGTGTTGCAGGTTAAAATTAATGCTTTCATATTTAAAATTCCTTATAAAATGTCATAAAATCATGGGCTGTCTGTTGAAACTATTATACTATTTTTTGCAGCGAAAGTCAATCAAAAAATCTCGCCTAAGACCGGCACAAAATACCGGATCTCAGGCGAGCAAGGTTTATTTGATTATAGCGGATACCAAGTTATTCCACCTTTATCCTTGTAACATAGTTCATGCTTTCGACGACCTCCGAAAAATCGTAGAATGCGGTTATCTCGTATGACTCGCCCTCGTTAAGCTTCAAATAGAAATCAAGGCTGCACCTTCCACCGTAGACGTCGGAATACACCGTTTCCCCGTTTGAATCGGTTACGGTGAAGGTTACATATGCGCTTGAATCGCCGGGGTAGCTTGTAAGGGTGAACTTGTAATCGCGGGTCTGCGGAGCTTCAAAGCTTCCGAAGCTGCGCGTAAACTCGGCTTCTGTGCCGTCCCATGTCTCTGTGGTGCTGTATGAGAACACACCGCTTTCGGGAGCTATGGCAGTGCTGTCTCCCATATAAAGTGATACGCTCAGCGCAAACAGTGCGATTATTATCGCAGCGGCAGTGCTTACTGCAATTATCATGCTTCTTTTGCTCTTCTCATAAGGGAGGGCTGAATCCGAGGGCTGAGCGCCGTCTGCGGTGTAGGTTGTCGGCTCGGGCTGATTGTATGAAAGCTCGGACAGCTCATCATCCGGCTTGGAAGCGTTTGAAGTGTGGGAATATCTGTATTCAAGAATCTCTGCCATCTTCTTGGATCTGAGCAGGAACAGTGTAAGGATTATATAAGGTATCATTGAGACAAACATGGCAGGTGTGTAGGTGGCAATTTCTCCCACAAGCGAACCGCCCTTTGTAACTCCGGAGGTGAAGGCTGCGCAAAGGTCGATAAAGCCGTGAACAAATGCAAGCGCCCAGATGTTGCGGCAGCGATAGTATATCGCGGTGAGAGCCATGCCCATCATGCAGGCAGCTGCCGTCTGAACCAGCGAGCCTACTATAACGGTGGAATCAAAATATACTCCATTCGCAGTTATTACCAGTCCCGAAAGGCAGTTGCCGAGGTGCATAAGTCCGAACACAAAGCCCGAACCGATAACCGCAGTCCACACTCCTGCCTTGTCGGTGGCGTGCTTATCATAAAACAGGTTTGAGATGATTCCGCGGAAGAAGGTCTCTTCGGTGAAGCCGATCAGGAACACAGTCGCCACAAACACGGCTATTTTCCAAGGGACCTCTATTTCAAGCTTGCTTCCGGGAGCCGCCAGCTCTAAAGCGACCGACTCCACAATTGCAAGCAGAGATATGACGATAAAATACATCGAGGTCAGAAGTCCCTTGCCGAAGCCTCTGCCGCGCTCGCCCCAGATACTCCATACCTTGAAGAGAGCAGCCAGCCCGATTCCTACAAGAGCGGTGATGCACTCGCAGGCACCCTGTATAACCCAGTCGCCGTTGGAAAGAAGAAAATCGGGACCGAAGTTTCCAAGTACAATTGCCGCTGCATTCATCACGACAAAGAATATCACCATGACTATAATTCCGAACACTATCGGGTGTCGGCGGCTTGCCGAAAGATTATTATTCATATTTTGTCCTTTCTCAATCAAAGCGTCTATAGCGTTGCTATAGATTGCTCTATTTTTGCAAGCTTTTCTTTAGCTTTTGCAAGCTTTGCCTTTTCGTTTTCAACGAGCTGTGCGGGGGCTTTTGCCAGGAAGCCCGGGTTGTTAAGCTTTCCGGAGATGATGGTTATATCCTTTTCGACTGCGGTTTTTTCCTTTGTAAGCCTTGCAAGCTCTTTGTCCTTGTCGATTATCTCGCTTAAGGGGATGAACAGGCGCGCCGAGTCGGTAACGCAGGCAACAGCGTCGGCAATCTGCGGGTCTTCGGCGCTTATTTCTACCTTAGAAGCATATGCTAAACGCTCAAAGAACATGATACCCTTTTTAAAGGTTTCAACCTCGTTAGTCTCGATAAACAGCTCAGCCTTTTTGGACGGCGGAACGTTCATCTCCGCTC
Organism: uncultured Ruminococcus sp.; assembly: GCA_900553675.1. Lineage (GTDB taxonomy): Bacteria > Bacillota > Clostridia > Oscillospirales > Ruminococcaceae > Faeciplasma. The sequence continues at coordinate 8,723 of USEH01000032.1, forward strand.
TGCGGTTTCTTACCGCCTTGATAGCGGCGATTATCTTTTCAAAGTCGGCTTCCTCTGCGGGGTAGTCAAGACCGGCTTCGTAGACAGGGAAGCGCTCCAGCATAAGCGGGGTTCCGCCCTTTAATGCCTGCCAGATTTCCTCGGTGATAAACGGCATGAACGGGTGCAGAAGCTTAAGGATTCTTATTATCGCCCAGACAAGTATGGTCTGCGCGCTTTCGGCGGTCTTTCCGCCGGCGTTTATACGGGGCTTTGTAAGCTCGATATACCAGTCGCAGTAAACATCCCAGATAAAGTCGTAAAGCTTGGAAACGGCAACGCCCAGCTCAAACTTTTCAAGATTGTCGTTTACTTCCTTGGCAAGCTTATTCAGCTTGGAAACAAGCCACTTATCCTCCAATTCAAGATGTTCGGGGAGATTTCCGGTTACCTCAAAGTCATCCGGCAGGTTCATCATTATAAATCTTGTGGCGTTCCAAAGCTTGTTGGCAAAGTTGCGGCTTGCCTTAACCTTTTCGTCGGAATAACGCATATCGTTTCCGGGGGAGTTGCCCGAAGCAAGCATGAATCTTAAAGCGTCCGCGCCGTACTGGTCTATTACTTCGAGAGGGTCTATGCCGTTGCCCAGGGATTTCGACATCTTTCTGCCCTGAGAATCCCTTACAAGACCGTGTATCAAAACGGTATCAAACGGCTTTTTATGCATATGCTCCATGCCCGCAACTATCATACGCGATACCCAGAAGGTGATTATATCGTAGCCCGTAACAAGGGTTGAGGTGGGATAGAAGTAGTCGAGGTCGGCGGTCTTCTCTGGGAATCCGAGGGTTGAGAACGGCCAGAGAGCCGAGCTGAACCATGTGTCAAGGGTGTCGGGGTCTTGCCGCATCTCCTTGCCGCACTTGGGGCAGTATGCCTTATCCTCCTTGGTTACAACCGTTTCGCCGCAGTCGTCGCAGTAGAACGCGGGGATCCTATGACCCCACCACAGCTGTCGGGATATGCACCAGTCGCGGATATCCTCCATCCAGTTAAAGTAGTTCTTGTCAAAGCGTTCGGGGACGAACTTTATATCTCCGCTTCTTACAGCTTCGATAGCGGGCTTTGCAAGGTCTGCCATCTTTACAAACCATTGCAGGCTTACCCTTGGCTCGATGGTTGTTCCGCAGCGGTAGCAGGTGCCAACGTTATGCTCGTGTTCCTCTATCTTAACGAGATATCCGCCCGCTTCGAGGTCGGCAACTATTGCCTTTCTTGCCTCGAATCTGTCCATGCCGGCGTACTTGGGATAATCGTCGACAATCTTAGCGTCGTCGGTCATGACGTTTATGATAGGCAGATTGTGGCGAACGCCTACTTCAAAGTCGTTGGGGTCGTGAGCAGGGGTTATCTTAACAACGCCTGTTCCGAACTCCATGTCAACGTAGGCGTCGGCGACAACGGGTATCTCCCTGCCAACAAGCGGCAGAGTTACTGTCTTGCCAATATATTCCTTATATCTTTCGTCCTTGGGATTTACTGCAACGGCGGTATCGCCCAAAAGTGTTTCGGGACGGGTGGTTGCAAGCTGTAGCCAGCCCGAGCCGTCGGTAAGCGGGTATCTTAAATGCCAGAAGTGACCCGCCTGATCCTCATATTCAACCTCGGCGTTGGAAATAGATGTTAAGCAGTGCGGACACCAGTTAATAATCCGCTCGCCACGATAGATAAGACCCTTGTCGTAATACTTGCAGAATACCTCTTTAACCGCCTTTGAGCAGCCTTCATCTAATGTAAAGCGCTCGCGCGACCAGTCGCAGGAGGAACCCATCTTTTTCAGCTGGGAGATGATTCTCGAGCCGTACTTATCCTTCCATTCCCATGCGCGCTTTAAAAAGCCTTCCCTTCCGATATCGTCCTTGGTGATGCCCTCCTTGCGCATGGCTTCAACAATTTTCGCCTCGGTTGCAATGGAAGCATGGTCGGTTCCCGGGAGCCAGAGGGTTGCATAGCCGTACATACGCTTGTAGCGGATTAAAATATCCTGCAAGGTGTTGTCAAGCGCGTGACCCATATGAAGCTGACCGGTTATGTTCGGCGGGGGGATAACGATGGTGTAAGGCTTTTTGTCAGGGTCGATAGTCGCCTTGAAGCAGTCGTTTTCGAGCCAATACTGATAGATTTTATCCTCTACCTCTTTCGGCTCGTAAAGCTTTCCTAATTCTTTTCTCATTGGTTTACAGTCCTTTCGTACCATTTGTTTTTGGGACAAAAAAATCGTCCCAAAGATTAACTTTGAGACGAACAGCAATCGCTATCCGCGGTACCACTCAAATTGACGATTCACCCACGCTGATGCACGTAACGGTAGAACCTCCACGCTAACGTGCGTAAAGGGGTAGAACCTCCACGCTAACGTGCGTAAAGGGGTAGAACCTGTCCTCTTTTGCAAGCCCTTTAACGCTGGCATGCGGGCAAAGTCTACTCACCCCGAAAGGGCTTTCTTTTTGCCGGCTGATAAAGCTACAAAGCGACATTCCTATCACGTGCGGGCTTTCACCGTGCTTTTCCAATAAGAAAAGCTTTGCCCGCCTCTCTACACCGTATTCCTGCCGCCACTCTTCGTCTTAGCCTTTATTAGATTATGATATCACGCCGTGCAGGATTTGTCAATACAATTATACGCAAAATTTGCCGCAAAGCTGCGGCAAATCTGCTTTAATCGGATGTTTTGGAATCGGGAGCTTCTATTATTCCTCTTCGATGGATGGTTCCGGCTCGCTGACTTCAATTGCCGGTTCCGGATCGCCTAATCCGAAATCGGACGATATCTCCACTACCTGCGGCAGGGATGAATAAAAAAGTATTTCTTCGGCGTTGGCTTCCACGATAATTGTAGAGGTATAATCCCCCGCATATATAACCTTGCGCTCTTTTGGGATATAGTTTGCTATAAATTCGTCATTTAGTCTGGTGTATTCTCTTTTGAGTATTGCTCGTCTTGCTGCAATCAGAGCGTTAATGTATTCCGCCTCCTCCTGCCGCTTTTCGGGCGAGGTGTCGTTTTCGGCAGGCTCATCTACAGATAAATTGTCATCGTCCTGCTCTTCGGGTTTAAAGCCGTATTCCGAATAAACAAGGGCATCTATTTCGTCATCCGGCAAGTTCTCACTCCAGAGATATACTTCGATTATTTACTCCGGTTGAGCATTCGCGACCCAGTCCCTCAGCTCCGGCGAGAGCTTTTCGGGGCGCTCGGCGATGGCTTCGGGTTCCGGCAGTGGGACATCCTCGGTGGTGGTCTTAACCGTCTCCGGCTTTTTGGTGGTTGTGGATTTGGTCTTCTCGGTCGGCTTTGTTGTAGTTGCCTCTGTTGTGGGCTGAGTGGTCGGCTCGGAGGACGGCTCTGTTGTCGGCTCGGTGGCTTCGGTTGTGGGCTCTGTTGTCGGCTCGGTGGGTGCTTCCGTCGGAAGGGATTCGGAAGTGACATCAACGGTAGCGGGCGGCTCCAAAGATGCCTTGTCCCCCTTGGCGCAGGCTGAAAGCAGGATAATCGCGGATAAAGCGGCGAGTAAAACTTTGATGGGCTTGATTCTCATATGTCCTCCTATTGTCCGAATGCTTTTTATGACTTCATTATAACACTCCCTCCGAGTGATTGTCAAGTCTTTACAATATGTGGGGCGTGGCAGTGGAAGCCGCACGCATGATAAACCCCGAATACAACCCCAAGAGCCACTTAAGTCAGATACGGAGCAGTTTAAAATTCATCGCCGTAAGGATACCTATACTTTTCTCTTTTCTCTCTTCTCTCTTATCTGGCGGCGTCAATCCACATCCGCCGCTTTAGCTCCCCCAAAAAAACTGTCCAACTTGCCCAAAAACATTGACATCCGTGCCGCTTTATGGTATAGTATGATAAGAAAATTATATTACGGAGGAATAATTATGGCATATATTATTGGCGTAGATATCGGAACAAGCGGCACCAAAACCGTTTTGTTCGACGAAGCCGGCAAGGTAATCGCTTCAAAAACAATTGAGTACCCCATGTACCAGCCCCAGAACGGCTATGCAGAGCAGGACCCCGCAGACTGGGCAAACGCTGCTATCAAAACCATCAAGGCAGTAGTTGCGCAGTCGGGAGTTAAGAAAGAGGACGTTAAGGGCATAGGTCTTTCCGGACAGATGCACGGTCTTGTCATGCTCGACAAGGACAACGAGGTTATCCGCCGCTCTATCATCTGGTGCGATCAGCGCACCGCCAACGAGGTCGACGAAATGAACCGCGTTTTAGGCAGAGAAAAGCTTATAGAAATCACCGCAAATCCCGCCCTCACCGGCTGGACTGCCGCTAAGATTCTCTGGGTTAAGAATAACGAGCCTGAAAATTACGAGCGCTGCCGTCACATCCTTCTGCCCAAGGACTACATAAGATTTGTTTTAACCCACGAATACGCCACCGAGGTTTCAGACGCTTCGGGTATGCAGCTTTTAAACGTCGCCGAAAGAGACTGGTCGGATGAGGTTATCGAAACGCTGGGACTCGACAAGCACATGCTGGGCAAGGTTTACGAATCCTGCGAGGTTACCGGCGGTCTGACAAAGGAAATCGCCGAAGAGGTTGGTCTGTGCGAAGGCACAATAGTTGTCGGCGGCGCGGGCGACAATGCGGCTGCGGCTGTCGGCACCGGCGTTGTTGAGGACGGCAAGGCGTTTACCACCATCGGCACCTCGGGCGTTGTATTTGCTCACACCTCTAAGGTTACAATAGATAAGCTTGGCAGAGTTCACACCTGCTGCGCGGCTGTCCCCGGCTGCTGGCACGTTATGGGCGTTACTCAGGGCGCGGGTCTCTCTTTAAAGTGGTTCAGAGATAACTTCTGCAACGCCGAAAAGGAAACCGCCAAGATGATGGGTGTTGACGCTTATTATCTCATGGACAAGGAAGCCGACACCGTTCCGATAGGCGCAAACAGACTTTTGTATCTCCCCTACCTGATGGGCGAAAGAACCCCTCACCTCGACCCCGACGCAAGAGGCGTATTCTTTGGTCTTTCCGCTATGCACGAAAAGAAGGATTTGCTCCGCGCCGTTATGGAGGGCGTTTCCTACTCATTGCGCGACTGCGTTGAGGTGTTCAGACAGATGGACGTTAACGTTTCCGACATGATGGCTTGCGGTGGAGGCGGCTCCAGCCCGCTGTGGAGACAGATGCTCGCCGATTTGTACGCCTGCCCCGTTAAGACGGCTTCCTCCAAGGAGGGTCCCGCTTTAGGCGTTGCAATACTTGCAGGCGTCGGCGCAGGAATATACTCTAGCGTGCCCGAGGCTTGCTCCGCTGTCATCAAGACCGACAAGATTCAGCAGCCTATTGCCGAGAATGTTCCCAAGTATGAGGAGTGCTACAAGCTCTACACCGAGATTTACCCCGCACTCAAGGCAAGCTACAAAAAGCTTGTTAAGATCTGACATCTTCTTAATTTCTTTTTAACATCGCACCATGGCGGACGGTTCACATCTGAGCCGCCCGCTGTGGCGTTTTTGGGGGATATACGAGTGGGACGATTCTGAATAAAAGAAGGACGATTATAGAGGGGTAAATAATCGTCCAATCGTCATTCTACGCTTTAAATAGTTAAAGCGAACTATGTATAATATTAATTTCCCGTATAAGTATAAAAAGTACCTACTGTATTTACGGCTCTGTCATTCCGGACAGGCAGGATATTGTCAAGAATAAATATTTCTATTGACTATAAAACAATTAGCTATTACTGTTTAATCAGAATTTATTATTACTACGTGGAATATCACTGTTAAAATATAGTATTAATAGTATAATATATATAAATACTTTTATGCATTAAATCGCTGAATGACGATTGGACGATTATTTACCCTTCTATAATCGTCCTTTCACGCATTAAAGTGCCGATGGACGATTGGGACGATTATTTATCTCCCTATAATCGTCCTTTTGCGAATTAAAAAGCTCCGAACCGTTAAGGCTCAGAGCTTTTTTGTATGATATTCGATTTGCGGGGTGTGGC
>USEH01000033.1 GCA_900553675.1 uncultured Ruminococcus sp.
ATATAATCAAGACATTTTTCAGCGTTACGTATTCGCAATTCAAGAACAAGCTCACCCTTGTCAGAGGATAACGCAAAATCGTATGCCGCTTTTGTTCTGAAATAGCGTACAGACGGTCCTTCATTAGGGTCAGCTTTTCTTCTTGTAAAACCGTTCTGTATCAGACAGCGGTCTATCTCCGCAATAACATCTCTATCAGCTTCATTGTGCATTTTATCCGAAACATAATCAAAGCTGCTGCCAATACTGCAAACGTTCATAGGCTCGGAAAACAGCCTACTGTTCCAAGATATAAACGCATTGCTGAACACAGACATATTTGAAAAATGATTTTTTACATCTTCAAGCTGTGTACTCATAACCTTATTTGCAGCAAGATACAGTACCTCAAGCACGTTTCTGTTATCTGGGTAATCAATCTCCATTTGCGTTGCGGAAGACAAATTATAATTCTTTACTCCGCTGAAAACAAACCCGTAATTTTCCAGTGCCTTTAAAAGCAGATTTGTTTTCTTTATTTTCTTTTCAGAACGCACTTTTACGGTATCAGTAATATAAACTCCATTTCTTGGCTCGCTATATTCAAACAGATACATCAGCAAGAAAAACGGTGTCCACGGGAGCATTCGGGTTTCTCTTGCTTCTTTAGAGAAATAATCCGCCTCATTGCTGTCATACAGCGGAAATCCAAATATTTCGGGATTTTCAGCCATATCAGTATAAATCAAATAAAACATTTCATATATCTGACGATATGCACTTTCAAATTCGTCATAGGAAAGATTATGTAAAAAATCAGGATGAATATCAAGCTTATCGGGATTATACGCCAATTCATTTCTGCGTATAAATGCCCATTCGGTAATAAGACGGTTGTGCATTGTATTATTCCTCCTTCAATATGTTTATTGAATTATATCACAAAATTCAATAAAGTTCAACATGTACATATATAGGTTATCAAAATACTGATAGTCTGCAACTTTTTATTCATCTTCATATTGCATAGGAACATACGGCAATATAATCAAGACATTTTTCAGCGTTACGTATTCGCAATTCAAGAACAAGCTCACAAAGCAAAGCTTTGCCATAGTCGAAAACTATCATTTCAGGTTTTGTTATTTTCATATTAGTTTTCTCCATAAGCAATCCACTCAACTTCATCAAAGCCATTTTCAATAAGTGCCGCATTGCACATTCCAACGTGACACATAATATGACGTATCTGTGCTGAAATCACACTCAAGTATGTAAAACTGTGACCTTCCCAAGTGTTTTTATTAAGTATATCATCATTTACAACATTCCAAAATCCTTCAAGCTTTTCATCAAGATAATCTAAACACCTTTGCATCTCTGCCTTTGTTAAAAATCCGTCTGAGATATTGACCCAATCGTTATTGATTATTTTTTCGCCAAGCTCTTTTGGAAAAGGAAAGCCACATTGAAATTCATCGTTGTAATTTTCACGAAGCCAAAATGCACTTCCCATTAGAGTATGGATAATGTGATTCCAGACAGGTAAACCGTGATTCTCCGAATACCATAATTCATCAGGGCATATTCTGACAATTTCTTTAAGCATATTATAACTATCGTAAAACTGTATCTTTAACATTTCTGTTGTAGCCATTTTGGAATTACCTCCTTGTACATTGTACCTATTAATATAATCGTATTTCGCTTAATCGCCTTGCTGTCTGCTTTTGATTAAAACATTCCAAATTACATTATATCATATAATTTGGTTAAATTCAACAAATTAATTACAGGTTTTTACTTTAAATTCGAGACTTTAAACATCAATAAAAGTTAGCACAATTTAGCAATAATCCTGCACCATTTTCTTTTTCTTAAGAATAGTGTAAGCGTCACCCATAGCTTTTTTCAATTTCATCAAACCACCCGTTTACAAACAAATCATCCCACCAACCGCCAAAATCAGGATGGTTATTTCCTATAAAGCGCATTACGAGAATGCTATCTTTAGCTGTTTTGGTGCATAACTAGCTCCATTCTTTCAGTATTATAATCGCAACTAAATTTTTGTTATATCTTCCTGAATGTCCATTACAAATCCATATGCAACTTTCATATTAGTAATAAGCTGCTCGCACTCTTCGAGACTTTCTCCTTCGGCGAGTTCCTCTCTGAACAGCCAAATGACAGTTTCAATATACAGACACTTCAATAAAATCTCACACGGAATACCTACACTGTCACCAAGCTTTTGTACAAAATCGATTATTACATCCTTTGGCTCCGAGGTCAAATCATATCTGAACTCATCAAGTATAAATCTCGATAAATCAAATACAGGGTCGCCTATTACACCTTTAGGGTCAATAACCGTATAACCACCTTTTTCGTTTTTAAGTATATTCTCATGGTGTAAATCACCGTGCAGCAGAAGATTGCGAGAATACTTTTTGCATATATCTGTAAGCATTCGCTCTGCGCTGTCAAGATACTGATACAAATCTTCACAATCCTCACGATTTTTTGTACCTTCTTTGCCAGCTTCAAACCATTCGGTGTATGTAGGGAATGTACTATCGGGCAACTGCAAAAAGCTTGCCATGCCGTTGTGACCTCTGTAGCTTGAATCGTTGGGACCGGCAATCGAAGCGTTGGGGTCGGAGGCTTTTATCGAGTCATAATAGATTTTCCATGCGTCGTTGAAATCGGGGACACCGTTGACAGGTGTTCCCTCGTTTATCGGTATATAAACGATTCTGCTGTCGATGTCGGGGTATTTTCCACGCATGCCGTCCTTCCACTCGGCAACTGCCGGGGCTATTATATTTTTCAGCACAACGCCGTAGTCGTGAGCCTTTGCGGTCACTCCGAACACTCCGTAGTAGTTGGAGCAGTACATCTGAACCTGCTCGCCACCTGCAAGAAAGAACTCCTCCGCGACGTCCAGAGCGTCGCCGTAGGGGTGTTCAGTGCCGAGCGCACCTTTTGTGGCAAGAACCTTTGGCTTAAGTGGAGTCAACGTGTTCACGTCGGGAACGCCCTCGTTGCTTATGCCGTAAAGAAAGCCTGCGCTTCCGTGAATGATTTCATGGTCGCGGCTGTTTACGTCAACAACAAGCGTTGGAGCGTCTGAAGGCACTTCTATGAGAGGAATATATTCCTCCTCGGCTTTGCCGGGCGCGCAGCCCGATATCATGCCGAGCAGCACTGCCACAATGATTATAAACGACAATGCTCTGACAGAACGCAGGTTATTATTCATTATATTTTCCTCCTGAACAGTTTATATTTCTGTAATTAATCATCCCTATTAAGACAGCCGCCCTGCAAAATATCACAGAGCGGCGGTCTTGATTGAAGGTCATCTAGTTAGTATTATAAATTAATTAAATCAATGGCAGGATGTTTTTACTCCATCTCGCGTATCTGCTTGTTAAGATCGTCAAGGTAATATTGCAGCTTATCAGCGTTGTCTTCCTTTCGCTTGCCCCAAGAGGAATCCGAACCCATTCTTGTGTAGTTGAACAGGGTATCCACAACCGGAGCTGCGTCTCCCAGACCGTTTTCAAACATTACAAGGGTGTTGTGAGAGTTTACTATTTCATACATGGTGTCCCACATTTCAAGCATTTCCTCTGTCCAGCCATTCTTTTCCTTAAGCTGAACGCGGTCGATGTTTACAACCGTCGGGTCAACCGTCTTAAAGCGGTCGCAGGCGGCTAACAGTCCTACGGCTTCGGGATTCGGCGCGCCCAAAATAAGATTGTAGCCCTTGATTTTAGAGTCGATGTAATACTCGCCGTCGCCATTGGGATCTCTCGGAACAGGAACTATCATCAGCTCGCCGCCCCTTATGTCTCCGAAAATCTGGTCGTATTCCTCAGCACTTCTGCGCTCGTCGAATATGTACCAAGGACCCATGGCAAACAGGGTTTTGCCCTCCTTCATTCCGCCGCCCTCGGCACCGTAGTTCATCGCCCAGCCGATTGTCCACGACGGGAAGTGAAGCTCGTTCTTCATCAACTCGTAAAGCCAGTCGGCGGCGCGCTCGATTCTTGGGTCGTCGAGATTCGATTTGTACTCGCCGGCTTCGGGGTCGTATTCAACAAGGAAGGTTCCGGTTGAGGTGAACAAAGCTTCCTCGGTGTGCCACGCGTTAAAGGCGTATCTGCCATCTTCGGGGTCGGTGAAGGTTTTTGACATATCCATCATCTTGTCCCATGTCCACTCGTTGTTGCGGAACAGCTCCGCAGGGTCTTCAAAGCCCCATTCGTCCATTATGCGGCGGTTGTATACTACCACGCAGTTTGCAATAACGTCGGTAACAAAGACATAGTGCTTGCCGTTGATTGAGAAGTAGTTATCCGCCATGTATTTCATGCCCGACCACAGCGGATCGTCGTAATCAACATAATCGTCTACCGGCTGGAACATACCCTTTATTGAATAGATCGGAAAGTCGGTTGCCCATGCGGCATAGAAGTCGGGGCTGTCGCCTGCAAGTATGAGGTTTGCAAGCGTATTCCATCTTTCGCCGAATACACACTCTATCCACTCGATATCGCAGCCGTAGCGTTCCTTGAAAGTCCAATAGCCGGTCTGAACCATTTCGGAGTCGGAATAGTTTTGCAGGTCGTTGCGATAGCCGTAAAGCTTGATTATAGTATCGCGGCACTCAACCTCTTCAACCTCCGGAAGATAGATGCCGGCGGCATTCAGTATTTTCTCGGAATCCTCGGTCGATAGCGTAAGCTGCACAACCTCGCGCTTCTATCTGTTTCCGCAGCCCACGAGAGAGCTGATTAGTATTGCTGCCAGCAGCAGTGATATTATTTTCTTTGCCATTTTGCGTCCTCCTTTATTCTGCAATAAATGATATTAAAATATTAACATTTACAAGTAGGTAAAACAATAACAATAATTCGCTAAAATATCCGAATAAAAGGTTTTTAAACTCTGAAAAGCAAATTCATCGGCTTAAGCCTGTATCATGCGCTTGCTTTTGCGATATTCTGTCGGAGTGATATTTGCAGCCAGCTTGAACTGCCGCGAAAAGTGAGCGGGGCTGTTATAGCCGCAGCGGCGAGATATTTCAGTTATCGGCATCCACGTTTCGGAAAGAAGGGTCATGCCGTATCTTATTCTTGCAGCTATGATGTCGGCTCCGCAGCATATCCCAAAAGTATTCTTATAAAGCTGCTGGAAATAGGTTTCGCTGACATAAAGCGTCTCCGCCATTGATTTTATCGTCCACTCCCGCTCCGGATGGGCATACATATCATATCTAAGTGAAATAAGCTTATCGGCATGAGGAGTTCCCAAGGATTTTTCTTTTGTCGCAATGGTCGCCACCTCTGAAAACATGGCATTGACAAGCATACAGCAAGAAAGATCACGTCCTCGGTTATATGCCACGTTTATAAGCCGCATATACCCTGCTATATCAACCTCATTGCCTATATAAATAGGGGTGTTTACAGGAAATCTGATGTCCTCGTCCGACTCGAAAACCATAGAGTCGTCGATATGCTCGCCATTATAAATATAAGAATATGGCGCTGAGTTGATATCAAAAAGTATCATGGTGTTAGGCATAGTGGCGGTTTCTTTACCATCAAAGCTGAACACGGCTTTTGTTCTTATAAACAAGAACAGATAACAGTTGCTGCCGGCGCTGTAATAGCTATCATAGCAGCGGTTGTGACAACGGTTAATATCAAGTTTTCGTATCGTAATCATAACACGCCTCACTCGTCTGCAAATCGTCAGATAAATCTTTTATAAGATATGCTCTGCTTGTTGCCATTAAAAATGCAGTCTTAACGATTATTGGTATAAAACTTGCATCTATTTATATTGCCGGATGCATACGTTTTCTTACATCAATATACCTCATATTGACACACTCGTCAAGAAATGATATTATAATAATAGCACAATATTAAACAGGAGTTGAGAGTTTTTGGCGTACTATAGCGATTTCCCGATTATAACAAATGAATCTAAGCTTCCGCTGCATGTTATAAGCGTGGGCATGAACGAATGGCAGTATCACGTAATCCGGCAAGAGGGCTACGGAAACCATCAGATTATATATTGTACACGCGGCAGCGGAACATTGATTGTCAGCGGAAAGGTGCATCAGATAAATCCAAACATGGGATTTTTCCTTCCAAGTGACTGCCCTCATGAATACTATTCCAATGGTGATATATGGGACACTCATTGGATTTGTTTCAGTGGGTTTGCAGCAAATGAAATGCTCGAGCTGTTCAAGCTTGATAGGCCAAGAGTTTTTTCACTATATGAAACAAAGAATCTCGAACGCCTTATAAGGGGCATGCATGAGGCGATAAACTTTGACAGGTTTTACGGCACATATCGTGCATCGGGTCTTCTTTATCCGTTTATGATTGAAATCAACCGCCTTATCAATCTGCAGAAAAACAGCCGCGGAGCAATCAATCCAACTCTTGTACATGCTGTAGATTATATAAACATACATTTTTGCCGCAGTATTACTCTTGAAGAACTGAGCAGCGAGCTTGGAGTATCAAAACAATATATTTGCAGGCTGTTTAAAGACAATATGGGCGTCAGCCCTGTTGAGTATATCATGAAAAGACGAATCCATACAGCTAAAGAGCTGCTTGTATCAACAGACAGAAAAATTGAAGACATTGCTTATGAACTCGGATTTTGTTCATCAAGTTATTTTGAAAAAATATTCAAGCGTCACGAGGGAATATCCCCTGCAAAGTTTAGAAAGATGTAATAAATTCAAAGCCCACCCGCCTTGCGCCGGATCAGCTAAGCTCAACCGAAACAACCGAGCATTTGGGAAGCTTTATCGTAAGTTTTTCGCCGCTAAGCTTAACGTCCTTGCAGGCTTTCGGAGTAAGATTGTCGGGCTTGTCAAAATCGTTGAAGGCGTTATATTCTCCGGTGAGGATTTTCGCGCAGACGTTTTTATATTCCGCACGTGGAATAACGCAGTCGATATCAAAATCTTCATCCAAAGAAGCATTGGAAATTGTAATGTGCAGCTTGCCTTCGGCATCAACCGAAGCCGACTGAGATATCGCCGGAAATCTGCCGTCCTCAGAATCAAGCTCTGAACATTTACAGTGGGAATATACCAGCTCGGCGTCCATATGCTCCTTATACATATCAAATACGTGATATGTCGGGGTTTTAACCATCCAGTCGCCCTCGGTGAGAAGTATCGCCTGAAGAACATTTACCATCTGCGCAATGTTAGCCATCTTTACCCTTTCGGAATGCTCGTTGAAGAGATTGAGGTTGATTGAAGCTATGATTGCGTCGCGCATGGTATTCTGCTGATACAGGAAGCCGGGATTTGTGCCCTTTATTACGTCCGTCCATATTCCCCACTCATCGACAATCAGACCGATCTTATTGTCGCCGTCGTATCGCTGCATAATGCCTTCCTGATCCTTTAGGATACGCTCCATGTACCATGTATGCTGTAGGGTCTTATAATACTCCTCCTTGCTGAAATCCACAGAATCACCCTTTGGTGAATTCCATCCGCCGTTAGGGATGGTATAATAGTGCAGAGACAGCCCCTGCATTGCCCATGGACCGACGTTTTTCATCATGCCCTCGGTCCAGTAAAGGTCGTTGCCGTTGGGTCCGCAGGCTATCTGCTGCTCGGCGCCTTGAGCAAAGGTGCGATACTGCCTATACAGATTTGAATAGAAATCAACGTTCATCGACCCTCCGCAGCCCCAGCTTTCGTTTCCGATTCCGAAATACTTTACCTTCCACGGCTTTTCGCGACCGTTTTTCTTTCTCAGCTCGGTCATCGGGCTATCGCTGTCCGAGGTCATATATTCAGCCCATTCAGCAGCCTCCTGAACCGTTCCCGAACCTAAATTCAGCGCAACATACGCTTCACATCCTATGAGCTCGCAGAAATCAAGAAATTCATGCGTGCCGAAGGAGTTGTCCTCGGTGACCCCTCCCCAGTTGACGTTTACTATCTTTTTTCTGTCCGCTTTACTGCCTATGCCGTCCTTCCAGTGGTATGTATCGGCAAAGCACCCACCCGGCCAGCGTATTACCGGAACCTTTATTGCCTTTAAGGCTTCGATAACGTCCTTTCTGTAGCCGCGGATATTGGGTATCGGCGAATCCTCGCCGACGTAAATCCCGCCGTATACGCACCTTCCGAGATGCTCGGCAAAGTGACCGTATATTTCCTTGTTGATTCTGGAAATCCTGTTTTCAATATCAACCGTCATTTTAATTGTGCTCATATTTTCCCTCCTCGATATTTTGTGGACTAAAACTGCTCTATCACCTTTGCGCCCTCGCGGACGTAGGCTATAAATTCATTTAACTCAGCCTTTGCTTTGACCGTTTTACCGCCGCTGACGACGGTTTTATCGGTCGTTCTTATCCAGTTTCCTTCGGGTAGATATACCTCCCTCTCGGTCTGTCCCTGCTCTAAAATCGGGGCAAACAGGATATCTTTGCCAAACATATACTGGTCGGAAAGGCGGTAGCAGTTTTCATCCTTGGGGAAATCGAAGAACATCGGGCGCATTATAGGCTCGCCGGTTTCGGATGTCCTTTCGGCACATTCGAGTATATACGGCTTTAGGCGATATCTTAGCTCGATAATCTCCTTGATGATGTTATACGCCGATTCGCCGAATTTCCAGATTTCGTTATAACCGCCGAAGTTGCAGATGATATCGGGATATTTGTCAACATAGTCCGACTGCTTTCTGCGGTCGCCGTGAAGCCTCATAACAGGGCAGGACAAGCCGAACTGGAACCATCTTACAACAAGCTCTCTGAAATAATCGCTTTCGGTATCCGCGCCGTGGAAGCCTCCGATATCCGAGTTCCACCATGGAATTCCGCACATAGCCATTGAAAGTCCCGATATCACGCTGTGACGAAGCGCCCAGAAGTCCGAGCCTATATCGCCGTTCCACACAAGCGCGCCGAATTTCTGACTGCCCGGGTATGCCGCGCGGGTAAGAAGGACGATTTCGTCCTCGCCCTCGGATTTCAGTCCGTCATAGAAGCATTTTGCGTAATAATACGGATACAAAAGCCCCGATTCAGCCATATTTCCGGCGTTAAGCCTGAAATTGCTCCACTGCTGAGGGTGAAGCTCAGGCTCTGCCTGATCCAGCCAGAAGGTGCGTATGCCGTACTTTATATAGGTTTTTTGAATCTGCTCCCACACGTAGTCGCGCGCTTCGGGGTTGGTCATATCAACATATGTCTGCTGACCGAAGAAATCAAAGGTGCCATACTGACCGTTTTCGGTGCGGACAAGCATATTGCGCTCGTTCATTTCCTACCAGTTGCGGCTGTTGGGATTGATTGTCGGCCAGTATGAGACTATCGGGCGCATACCCATCTCTTTCAGCTCTTTTATCATACCCTCCGGATCCTGCCAGTACTTCGGGTCGAAATCGCAGTTGCCCTGCTCGGTCCAGTGGAAGAAGTCTATAACTATGGCGTCGACAGGAATTCCGCGCCTGTGGTATTCGCGCGCTGCCTCCACAAGATCCTCCTGCGACTTATATCGGCACTTCGACTGCCAGAAGCCCGCTGCCCACTGAGGCATTTTGGGAGCAAAGCTGGTAAGCCGGCAGTATGTATTCAGCACCTGCGCCGGAGTGTCTCCTACAAAGACAAGATAGTCAGCCTGATAGGAGCAATCCGCCGTCCAAACGGTGCGGTTCAGTCCGAATTCCACCTTTCCCGGGGAGGGGTTATTCCACAAAAAGCCGTAGCCCAGCGAGGAATATATTACCGGAAGGCTCGATTTTGTGTTTCGGTGTTCAAGATCATAGGTGCAGCCCTTGCGGTCGAAGAAGGTCTGCTGCTCCTGACCGAGACCGTAGATATGCTCGTCGCGCGCGGCAAATTTCATGCATATGCGGTAATTATCGCCGGAGATGTGGCTGTAGCGGGTAACAGCGTCCGCCTCTTCAACTGTCGAAAGGACCGTTTCGCCGTTTCTTTGAAATTCTATTTGGAAGCCCGACCAGTATTTTGTAAGAACAACCGTCAGGCTGCCGTTTTTAAGGATGCCGCGGTTTTCTTCAAGCTGCACCTCAGCCTGACAGTCCTCCGGGGCAAGAAGCGTCCACCTTTCATCGGATATGCGGGTGTTTCGTGATGCGCGCACCCTTGCGCAGTTCTTGCCGTATGGCTCAATGATAATGTTTTCATCACGGGTGGTGTAAAACAGCCCTCCGTTTTTTATGCTGATGATTCCCATGCTGTCCTCCTTTATAGCTTTTGCTTTAATTTGATATTATTGTAGCATACATTTCTTATCTGCGCTTTCAGTATATTGACATTAAAATTAGTAAAATTGATTTTTTGCCGCATTATATCCATAGATATTTATTTTATATTGACTTACGCCTTAACAAAGTATAAAATAATGATATAAGGAGGGATAATATGGATTACACCCACGAAACATATTCACACGGCACAAAGTACTTCACTATCGGGTTGCACAAGACCATAGTTCCGCCGAATTACTCGCTTGGAAGCGGCGCAAAATACTCAATTCTGTATTCGCACTGGCACACAGAATGCGAGCTTTTGTATCTTTCACGCGGGGAATGCGTTTTTGTCGTCGGCGGCGAGGAATACCCGCTGTCGGCAGGAGAGACCATCTTTATTCCCGCAAACGTGCTTCATTCGGCATACCGAACCTCTAACAGCAGAGAAACCGTATTTTACGCGGCGGTGTTTTCTCACAAGCTTTTAAGCGAGCCTGCCGACATTATCTTTGAAAAGTATATTTCGCCGTCGATATCAGGTGAGCTGCGCATAAATACGGTGTTCAGAAGAAGCGAGCCTTGGCAGGCGGACGTTATTGACCTTTTGATAGAGATAATGTCGCTTTACGACTATTCGCCATACAACAATGATCCCATTTCGTGGAAGCACCCCGAGCTGTTTCTTAAAGGCGACGAGTACGGCGCAGAAATAACCGTCAAGGCGAATATCTTAAGAATATGGAAAATACTCATATGCCATGCTGAAAAAACAACTCAGCACAAGGGCGTTGGTCGTGCAAGCCTTGAGCATGTCCGGCTTGCCATCGACTTTATCCATCAGCACTATTCCGAGCAGCTTACCCTTGAGAAGATTGCTTCTGAGGCATATATGAGCCGCGAATATTTCTCACGCGTGTTCAAGGAGCAGACACGTCAGACTCCTTTTGAATACCTCACCAACTACCGGATATCGCGCGCTATGGAGCTTTTGGAAAGCAGCGATATGAGCATAACCGAAATCGCGGGCAAATGCAGCTTTGCCCAGACCGGATATTTCAGCGTGAAATTCTCGGAAATCGCCGGATGCACACCATCGGCTTACAGAAAAGGCACAAGGCGCGACGAAAAATAATTGCACAAAAAATAATACATCCCTGAACAGTAATGGCACTGTTCTGGGATGTATTATATAAGGAAGAATACCCTCTTAGGAGAAATATATCGAATTATCTCTTTTTGGATACTACAACTGCGGCAAGTGCAACAGCTGCGGGGATTAATGCAAGAGTGATTCCGGTTTCCGGAACATTGGCAGTCTCGGCTGCTTCGGGAGCGGTTCCGGTCTGCTCAGTCTCTGCTGCGGGTGCAGGCTCGGTTTCGGGTTCGGTTGCTTCGGTGTTGTCTGCGGGAGCTTCGGCAGCGGGAGCAGGAACCTTGGAAATGATGATGTATGCCATGTTGATGGTTGCCTGATCGCTCTTGGCTTCAACGGTGATGTAGCCGTCTACAGGGGAAGCCTTGCCGTCAAGCCGGAATACCGCTTTGGTCTTAATAAACAACAACAGATATCCGCTTGAACCGCTGATGTTGCGTATCTCAAATTTTTCATCATGCCAGCAGTTAAGCTCTAAAGTTCTTATTCTGATCATATCCCGCCTCACTCATCCGCAGTTTCGTTGGGATAAATCTTTTCGCGGACATATTCATACATTGCTTTTGTGGCTTTTGATGTGTTGCTGTAGCCATACCACACATCCTCGGTGCCGTCCGTCTGCGACCACACAAGTATGCCGCTCCAGCCGTTGTTGTAAAGGTCTTTATACTTGTCAGAAAGACTGAGGCTGATTTCGGCTTCGTCGTCGTTATGCGTTTCGCCGATAACGCAGGGCTTGCCGCCTTCAAGTCCGAACTCCTCGGGAGTTTTGCCCACTGGAGTTGAGAACCACGTCATCTGCCAATTATAATAATGTGTGCTGTAAAAGTCGAGATAGGCGTTTTCGTTTTCGCAGAGGGATTGCAGATACTCGTCAGAAACCTTGTCGCCCTCGTATTTTTCGGAGTTATATTTTATGATTCCAGTGCCGACGGTTACTAAAATATCGCTGTTTTCGTGAATCGTGGCTGCGCACTTGCCGAAGAAGTAGCTAAGATTTTCCCACGGAACCTTGCCGCACTCCTCGTTTTCGTATACCCAGTCAGGCTCGTTCATTATGTCTATCGAGAATACGTATTCGTTGTCGCCGAAGCGGTTGCAGAATTCCTTAACATACATCTCGGCATATTGGTCGCAGAATTCGCGATTTTTTACAAGCGACTGCCAGCGCGCACCGCTTCCTCCCCCGCCCTTGAAATGGTCGAAGGACAAAAGAGTCGCCATTACGTATACCTCATTCTCACGCGCAAGGTCAAACAGCTTTTCAAGATCCGTCCAGTGGGCTTCGTTGACCGATTTAACGCTGCCGTCGCCGCCAAGGTCGACAATGCTCTCGCCGGTGCAGTTGACCCAGATTCGCACGCAGTTGATTTTATCCTCTTTGAAGCGCTTGAATTCTCTTTCCCAGAAATCGACATCCATGTGTCCGTCAAAGTCGTTCCAGTTATGTCAAGGGGCGTTCATGCCGCTGAGCCAGAGTTCGTTGCCGTTGACTACAAGCTTTGTGCCGTCGACAGTCACCCTTGCGGAAGGCTTTTCGGCGGCTGCGCAGGAGCAGAACAGCATGATTACGGTGATTAATACCGCAGTGAGCTTTAATGTATATGATTTTATTGACATATCCATGCCTCCGATTGTGATTATATTGATAATATAAGTATATATTAAAAGAAAAATCGAGTCAATAACAATAATTAAGTCAATTTGATAAATTGTAGGTTTTATAATCAGCTTACAATTGCAGCGGATTTTTTCGCTCCGACTGCCGTTTATGCACCCGAAAAACATTAAAATTATTCAAATTAAAGGTTTTTATCACCATCGCTTGACTTTGTGCAATTTTATGATATAAACTTAAAGAAAAAAGCAAAGGCGGTAATAAATATGTCTATTCCACGTTCTGAACACCCAAATCCGCAGTTTATGCGCAAAAGCTGGCAGAATTTATACGGCTGCTGGGAATTTGAAATTGACAGCGGCAGAAGCGGCATCGACCGCAGATTTTATGAGCGCGACTCTCTTTCGCAGAGCATAATTGTCCCCTTCTGTCCCGAAAGCAGCCTTTCAGGCGTGGGCTGCAAGGATTTTATGAGCGCAGTATGGTATCGGCGGAGCTTCAGTCTCGACAAGAATCAACTGTCAGGCAGAGTTCTTTTACACTTTGGTGCTGTGGATTACGAAGCCATAGTCTTCATAAACAAAAAAGAGGTCGGACGACATCGCGGCGGATATACCTCGTTCTGCTTTGATATTACCGAGCTTGCGGTCGAGGGAGAGAACACCGTTACCGTCTGCGCTGTTGACGACGTTCGTTCGGGTTGTCAGCCGCGCGGAAAGCAGTCGGAGCTTTACTATTCCAACGGCTGCGACTACACCCGCACCACAGGCATATGGCAGACTGTCTGGCTGGAGTTTGTCCCTAATGAATACATAAAAGGCTTTAAGCTCTACCCCGACGTTGAAAACTCCAAGATAAGCATAACCGCCGAGCTTTGCGGCAAAGGGCGTCTGACGGTTGATGTCTCATATGAGGGCAGAAGCATGGCAAGCGGCTCGGCGATATCTGACGGCAGGTTTGTCTCATTGGAGCTTCTGCTAAAGGAAAAACACCTTTGGGAACCGGGAAACGGGCGGCTGTATGACATAAAGCTTAGCTTCGGGGAAGATGAGGTGTCGAGCTATTTCGGGTTAAGAAGCGTCCGCATAGACGGCGTTAAGTTCTTAATCAATGGAAAATCGGTCTTTCAGCGGCTGGTGCTGGATCAGGGATTCTATCCCGACGGAATATACACCGCACCCACTTACGAGGCAATGATTTATGACGTTGACAAAACCAAGGAATGGGGCTTCAACATGATTCGCAAACACATGAAAGTGGAACCCGATTTGTGGTATGAGTATTGCGACAGAGTGGGAATGGTGGTTTGGCAGGACATGCCGAGCGGTCAGATAAATTATAAGGACAACAAGTGGGACATGACCCATTGGTTTGCCGGCGACGAGATGACACGCAGTGCCGAAAGCGAGAGCGATTTTCGCGCGGAATGGAAAGAAATAATAGAAAACTTCAAAAACCATCCCTGCATTGTGGTATGGACACCGTTTAACGAGGGTTGGGGACAATTCAAAACCGCCGATATAGCAGTTTATACAAAGCAGCTTGACCCCACACGCCTCATAAACTCCGCTTCGGGCGGTAATCATTTCAAAGGTGTGGGCGATATTCTTGACCTTCACAAATATCCCGCTCCCGAAATGTATCTCACCGACCCCGACCGCGTGGAAGT
>USEH01000034.1 GCA_900553675.1 uncultured Ruminococcus sp.
ATTCATCCTATATAGTTTAATTTACTTATTTATTTTAATTAATTAGTATTTATTAATGTATATAAGATAATCTAATATATCTTTATATTTCTCTTAATTATTTCTTTTTTATATATTTGAGATATTACCTGCGGTTATTTATTTGACGCAAGGGGAAGAACGAAAACCGTCCTTCCCCTCGGGGCCCTGAAGTAGTACTACTTTATAGTTATATGATTATAGCTCTTTACTTTGCATTTTTTGACTGTACCTGATTTTCATCTTAACTTCTTGATAGTTACTTCCTGCCCGCTTGAGTGCTTGACTTCCGTTAGCTGTTTGGTATATTCTGCGATAAAGGCTGTATTGCCTGTGCAAATTGAGCTTGATTGAATACCGCCTGCATACGCTTCATCTCCTCAATCTTGTGATCCGTCAGGACATGAGCATAGGTGTCGAGGGTGAAAGCTACTGATGCATGACCAAGTATCATCGAAAGGGTTTTGGCGTCCATAAGGTTCCACGACCTTCGGCACAGCTGTGCGACCATCGGTCTTGACTATAACAGTGTAAAGAAAGGGATTCTCCGCGCTCCACAGCTTGGCATCAGGCACCTCAAGAATACCGGGCTTCCCGCCGGCTACTCGTTTCTTATCATCGTAAATTTCCACCGTAATGCTGCTGTTCCGCGTGGTCTGTACATCCACCATGATTTTTGCCGGGTGAATATGAATAGTCTCCAAATGGACCTGCGAAATGTGGTTCTGTTCCCGAATAATCAGCTGTACCGGTCGATAAATACCGGAGCCTGAATACCAGCGGCAGTTTGGCTCTAAAGTGTTGTCCACCTCCACACGGATGGTGTTTTCACCAGCCTGCACAAAATCGGAGATATCCGTATCAAATGCAGTATATCCATACCGATGTGAACCGGAGAGCCTTCCATTCGCGTATATTTTACAGTTCTGGTATACTCCCTCAAAGTGCAGCATCACGGATTTACCGATTATTGTGGCATCCAGCTCAAAGGTTTTTTCGTAGATATATTTTCCTCCTGGAAAATAACCGGTATTGACGCCGTTTTGGCATCCAGCATCCCGCGTCTCGAAAATCATGGCGTCATGGGGAAGATTAACCTCAACCGGGGGGCTGCCATCTTTTTGATATGTCCAGTTTTTACAAAAATCTATTGTCATTTCATCACCTCTCTGTCCTTTTTGAACATATTTTATCATATAGCTCTTGAAATGTATTGCACTAAAGTATATAATATTACATATTAGTATTTTAAGGTGGAATAAATAATGGACTATCATGCTTATTGTGAGATGTTTTATGCAGCGCATTATCTGCCCGTTGCTGTGTATGAAGAAAGAAGATTTCTTTGCTCCTCCGGCTTTTATGAGGATAGAGATCCATATCCGTTTGTTTTGCCCAAACTGATAGAGAAGGGAAGTCCAGCCATTTATGTATCATCGGATACCGGCTATTATGGTTTGGTACAATGCGGGGACGGTAAGCATTGTATGGTTCTGGGACCTGCCTACTCAACTTCGGTAACGGATGGATTTATCCGCACCTATATGAGCAAAAACTCGATTCCTCCACAGCGCTACGGAGAAATCGAGTCGTTCTTGGGAGGTATATCCCAATATACTTATAATCAGTTTCTTAATCTTTTATTGTACCTGCATTTTACCTTGACCGGTGAAAAGCTGGGACTGGGGCAGGCATTCGGCTTAACCAATACCGGATATCAAGCTGTTGTTGGACAGCATCATTCCCAAAGCTTTTTTGAAGCTCGCGAAGAAGGAATTAAGCATGGCACATACTTTTTTGAACAGCAGATGCTGGAGCTGATCAAAAACGGTGAACCGGACAAGCTTAACGCGTTCCTTATGGCAGCAGCCAACGCTGCCAACACGCGTGAGGGAAAGCTGGCAGAAACGCCCCTTAGACAAGCCAAAAACCTATTCATAGGTTTGATCACTATGGTTGGAAAATTTGCTGCTATCCCTGGCGGCATGGACATTGAAGAGACCTACCAGCTTATCGACACCTACATTCAAGAATGTGAAAAGCTGCAGACAGAGGAAGCGGTTAAGAATCTGCAATATAATATGCCCATAGACTTTGCACAGAGAGTGGCTCAGCAGAAGCTGCCGGATGGAATATCCAAGGAAGTATTCTCGTGTATGCATTTCATCGCGACTCATATCAATGAGCCAATCGGTGCTATAGACGTGGTATCCTTTTCGGGAAAGAGCAGAGCCTATCTTTTCAAAAAGTTTCGTGAAGAGCTTAATATGAGCATCGGTGAGTATATTATGGATTGCCGCCTGCGTGAAGCAAAGTCATTGCTGAAATATACAGATAAGTCTCTGGCTGAAATCAGCACCTATCTTTGCTTTTCCAGTCAGTCACATTTTCAAAATGTTTTTAAGAAACACTTCAATGTTACACCTTTTGCATATCGTAAGAAATATTATAGCCACTAAGGAAACTCAGAACAAATCGCCAGCGGGATTTCCGTGATGTATACAATATGCCCTCAAAGACCTGATAGTCGGACAAGCTTCTGCTCGCTGACAAATGAGCAGACGGAAGAAGTATGCAAAGCTGTTTGAGGCTTCTGAGATGTTTATGGCAGGGGATGAGGGGATGATTTTTTTGCCGATGATGTGAAATGCTGATTCCGGTAAAAATAGTCAGCCATAGGGGAGAGCCTGTGGCTGACTTTATTTTTTTGGGGTGGTTTGGCAGGTATTGAATTGATACCTCGCGTTTTCCTCTGCTCCAACGTCATCCTCATAAGCCAATCTGCATGATTCGTCATAAACAGCGAAATATTCAGCACATCATTATCCGGCATATAATTATCCCACGAGAACCATATGCAGAGCTTACATTTAACTATGCAGAATAAAGCCCTCAGTTCACACCCATCAACCCTGAAATATCCACCTCAAAAGTAAACCCCTTGGGAATACCGCTGCGGCGGATAAACATCACCATGTACCACGGAAGGTAAGTCACTTTCTCGTCACAGTGAATATTATCTTTACATAGAACAAAGGCATTTCTGAACTTCCATTCATTCACCGACAAAACATTGTCAAGCGCTTTGTGCTTGGTATAATCCGAACCCGACTTCACTTCAATCAGGTCGACGCTCATGCCGTTTTGTATCACAAAATCGACCTCGCCGTGCTTTGCTGAGTCAAAGTAATTCAGTGCCAGACCGTTTGATTTGAGCTGCTGTGCTATTGCATTTTCAAGAATGCTTCCCATGTTGATGGATAGATTTCCGTTCAGCAAATCGAATTGGATATTGTCCATGCAGGCAGCGCACAGAAGACCTGTGTCGTTCATGAACAGCTTAAAAAGACTGTGCTTTTCATTCAGCTTGATGGGCGGCTGAGGCTCGCATGAATTGTAGCAAGGAAGTGCAACTCCTGCATTGTCAAGCCATTTGAAGCTGTTTTCATAGCGATTCAGCCTTGCATTTTTATTCAGGGAGTTAAGATAAAATCTTCTGTTCTTTTCGTTAAGCTGAGAAGGAATGCTGTCAAATATAGCACGGATTTTCAGCTTGTCTCCGTCATCGGCATACTGGGAGATGTCTAAACGGTATTGCTCAAGTATCTCATTCTGAAAGGCTATAACACGTCCGATGTCGTGAGTGTCAACAAAAATCTGCACAGCTTCCGGCATCCCGCCTACTACAATGTAGCTGTAGAACAGCTTGTTCAGGGTATTATGAACGGATGCCGAAACCGGAGTGAGCTCGTTGAAGCATTTTTGAAGATAATCAACCGTAGACTGCTGAACACCGTTCGCCCATAAAAACTCCTCAAAGTCCATCGGATACATTCTGTATATTTCCTCAAAGCCTACAGGATATGATTCGACCTCTTTATATCTGACTCCAAGCATCGAGCCGGATTCGATATAGTCAAACCTTGAATCCTCGACCAAGAACTTCATAGCAGTCCTGACGTTGGGAAATTTCTGTATCTCATCGAACAAAATCAGTGTTTTATGAGGTATCAAGGGCTTGCGAATGTATGCCGTCAGATTGGTTATTATTTCATCGGCATTCAGATTGCCGGAGAATATTTCTTCTGCTCTTTCATCCTCTACAAAGTTGATTTCAACAAAGCATTCGTAGTTCTGCTTTCCAAACTCGCGAATCAAAGTGGTTTTGCCAATCTGTCTCGCGCCGATTATGCAAAGAACCTTTTTGCTATCCTGTTTTTTCCACTCTACAAGCTTTTCATAAGCCTTTCTTTTTAGCATGATTTCACCGTCCTGTTCATTTTGCTTTTATTCGATGAGATTAGTGTAACATAATTCAGAGCATTTTGCAATAGTATTGTCACATTTTTTGTAACATAATTTTCGATTTTATTCTATGCTTTGTCACATAATCTGAGATAATTAATCATTTGAGAAATAGGAGACAGACATAACAAAACAGTCCCGCCTATCAAATAAGCAGGACTGCAAAATGTTGTCTTTATCTATTGAGATTTTGCGCTTCACTCGCCATCGCCAACATCAGCCCTATACGCCCAAGTCCGTCCATCCCGGAAGCGAACAAGCTTGCTCTTTTCTGCCCACGCACGCAAAAGACGGTTGGCAGTAGCAGGGGAGACATCAAGCAATCGGCAAACATCCGCATTCCGTATGCTATCATTTTTGTGAAGATATGATTGTACGCGAGCCCATCTCTTTTCATCTATGCTCGCAGATTTGTCCACAGTTTCATCCATCATCTCATCGCTCATATTCAGTACTTCAATGATTGATGACTTGATTGCTCGAAGCATAAATTCGATGAACACGGTTGAATCGGCGTTGTCGTTAGAAATGTTTATAGCGTCGTAATATTCCTGCTGGTTATCATGGATGATAGACTCCACAGGGAGCCATGCGAACAGCGGATTCCACTTTGACAGCAACAAGGTATGCCAAAGGCGACCCATCCTGCCGTTGCCGTCAGCAAACGGATGGATCAGCTCAAACTCATAGTGAAAGATGCAGCTTTTGATGAGCATTGGCAGATTGCTTTCCTTTGTCCATTCAAGAAGACTTTTAACAGCGTCCTCAACATAATTCGGCAGAGTTCCGAAGTGAAGCACTCTTCCGCTGCCGTCAACAACTCCGACAGGGCGGCTTCTGAACACACCCGATTCATCTACCAAGCCGCGGGTCATAATACCATGTGCGAACAGCAGTGAATCCAGCGAGTATGGGTCAAGCTCGTCCAAATGCTCATAGATTTCATAAGCATTTTTTACTTCAGCTATGTCTTTTGGGGGAGCAATAACACGCTTTCCGTTCAACACGGCTGTAATCTGCTCGATGCTGAGTGTGTTCTGCTCGATTGCAAGCGAGCCGTGAATGGTTTTGATTCGGTTGACCCGTCTTAGTTCCGGGCTTGCAGACAAACGCCCTGCTCCGCTGATTCTGCCGATAAGCTCCGCGATGTCTGTAACATAGGAAAGAATCTGCGCGGTAATTTCAAATGGGGGATTTTTGTGGTTCATATTGCCCTCGTTTCGTGTTTTTTGCATTTTGGTTTGATAAGAATAATATAGCATATTCAGACTGACAATTCAATACAGCACGGTTTATTTGTTTCGCTTTTTTATAAACGTTTGAACTTGTCAAGAAACATACAGTCAAAAAATCACCTAAATACCAAGTGAACCCTTGATATTCCGTCAATAATGCGCTATACTATTCATAAATGTAAGGGTAAAATACTCGTAAGTTTTAAGCGGCAAAATTGAATGACAAAGGTGATAGCATGAACAAAATCATATTAAACAAGCAAACACGATTTATTCACGAATTACAGGCATATAGCGGCGCAAAAATAGCCGCTCGGAATGTCATGCACGATATGGAGCTAATTTTCGGAGAGACCGTCAAGGATTATCGCAGCGGTGAAAAAGTAGATTCTGCAATAATTTACGGCACAGTCGGCAGCAGTCCTATCCTTGATAAGCTCGACGCCGAGGGAAAAATAGATGTTGGCGGCATACGCGGAAAGTGGGAGGCTTATTCAATAGCTGTAGTGGCTGAACCTATTGATGGCGTATCCACAGCAGTTGTTGTCGCAGGAAGCGATAAGCGCGGCACAATTTACGGGCTTTATCACCTTTCCGAGCTGATGGGAGTTTCTCCGCTCGTCAACTGGAATCACGTTTATCCCGAAAAGCGGGATGAACTTGTATTCACCGACGAGATAAATATGGTCTCAAAAACACCGTCTGTCAAATACAGGGGCTTTTTCATCAACGATGAATGGCCGGCATTCGGCAACTGGGCGAATACCCACTTCGGCGGTATCAATGCGAAATGCTACGAGCGTGTTTTTGAGCTTTTGCTGAGACTGAAGGGAAATTATCTTTGGCCTGCGATGTGGGGTTCTGATTTCAGTCTTGACGGTCCCGACCTTGCAAGCGCCGAGCTTGCCGACGAGATGGGTGTGGTTATGTCAACATCCCATCACGAGCCATGCTGCCGCAGCGGCAATGAATACGGCAAGGTCAGGGGCAAGGATTCCGAATATGGTGACGCTTGGAGCTTTCTTGCGAATGAGGAGGGCATAACCGCATTCTGGCGGGACGGGCTTATAAGGAACAGCCGCTTTGAAAATGTTATCACAATGGGAATGCGCGGCGAGAACGATACCGCCATTCTTGGCAAGGATGCGACCCTTGCGGACAATATTGAGCTTCTAAGAAATGTCCTGCGCACACAGAACAGGCTGATAAAGGAGAATGTCAACCATGATCTGAATGAAGTTCCGCGACAGATGGTGCTGTTTACCGAAGTCGAGGAGTTCTTCTACGGCGGAAACGGTGTTGACGGCCTGATGAACGACCCCGAGCTTGACGGCGTGACGCTTATGCTCAGCGATAACAACCACGGCTCGACAAGAACCCTGCCGTCTGAGGCTATGCGAAACCAGAACCACAACGGCGGCTACGGTATGTATTACCACATGGATATGCACGGCGGTCCTCACTCATATCAGTGGATAGGCTCTACATATCTGCCCAAGGTCTGGGAACAGATGACGATGGCGTATGAATACGGCGTGCGCGAGATTTGGGTGACGAATGTCGGCGATATCGGCACACAGGAGTTTGGGCTTTCATACTTCTTAGACCTCGCTTATGACATCGAAAAGTGGGGCGGAGAGGATGCCGGAATTACAAATACATATACTAAAGAATGGGTCAAGCGCACATTTGGCTATGCCTTTGACAATGCTGACCTTGCCAAAATCTATGAGGCTGTAATCGGATATACCATGCTGTTGTCTCGCCGCAAGCATGAGAAGATAAATGAGTGGACATATCACCCTGTAAACTTCGGAGAGGCTGACGAGGTGCTGAGCGTAAGCGAGCGTCTGCTCGAAATCTGCGATGAGCTGAAAGCAAAATGCCCTAAGAACATCTTAGGAGCATATATTGCGCTGATACACTATCCCGTCTGCGGAACTGCAAACCTGATGAAGATGTGGGTGTATGCCGCTAAGAACAGGCTTTATGCTTCTCAGAACCGTCTCACCGCAAACACTTTGGCGGATAAGATTCGCGAGACTATTGCTGCAGACTACGCCCTTACCGCCGAGTACCACACAGTAGATGGCGGCTATTACTACGGCTTCGGGCTGTCGGAGCATATCGGCTTTACGACTTGGGACGACGCTAACAACCAATATCCGATAATGCGCTATGTCCATCCTGCAAACGGCAAGCGAATGATAATCTCAAAAGTCGATGATGAGCGCTATGTGACAGGTCTTGCGACCTTTGACCGCAGACTTGTCTGGACTGACGCGCTAAGGCAGGACATCTGCGACATAGAGTTTGACATTACCTGCGCAGGTGCTTCACCTATGGGCTTCAGGATAGAAACCGACTGCGACTGGCTTAGCTTCTCAGAGACTGAGGGCGAAATCGAGCTTGTCAAGCGCGTCACGCTTCATATCGACAAATCTAAGTTTACTGGCAAGCAGACAGGCAGCTTTTGCATCTTTGGTGTAGGCTTCCATGCGAGAGCGCAGATATTTGTCGAGGCTGAAAACCGCACCGACATCCCCGAAAATGTCTTCATCGAAGATGACGGTTATATATGCATGAAGGCGGTCAACTATCAGGAAAGACATGACACCGAAAATGGCGGGTTCAGAAAGCTTATTCCCTGCACCCGCGAGGGAAGCGCGATAAAAGCGTTTCCTGTTACGACAGACTTTATGAAGGTTGCCGACAAGCCATATGTAGCATACAGGTTTGAGGCTGACGCCGACGGCGAGTATAACATACGCTTCTGGCTCGAGGCATCAACGCCTGTTGTATATGAACGTGAGCAGTTTATCTGCTTCTCTTTGAACGGCGGAGAAATGCTAATTGTGAACACTGTCAAGGAAGTAGATAAGCAGTTCTTCCAGAGCGCACAGTGGGCGCAGGAGGCTACTGACCATGTGAAGATAACCGATTCTGTCATAACCTGCCGCAATGGAGTAAACGAGCTGAGATTTTACGCTGCAAGCCCTGCAATAGTGCTTGAAAAGATAGCAGTTTACCCGAAAGGCAGCCGGCTCAAAGATTCATATATGGGACCGCAGGAGAGCTTTATTAGAGTATAACACGATAATTCGGGACTGCTTAATTTGTCGGGGCTTAGTGTGCTAAGTCCCGATTTTGAACTTGTAAAGAAATATGCAGTCAAAAAATCACCTAAATCCAAAGTGAGCCCTTGATATTCCGCCAATAATGTGCTATATATTCTTAAAAGTAAGGGTAAAATACCCGTAAGTTTTAAGTGAAGAGGTTTAATATGCAGAACATCATAAAGCGCGATGATTATCTGAACAGAATAAATGACAAAAAGACGGTAAAGGGCGTTAAGGTATCAGGAACAACTGTTGCAAACTATCTTAACTATCTGACAGAGTCATTTCTTTTCAGCAATGCGAAGCGATATGATGTTAAGGGCAAGAAGTATTTTGAATATCCGTCAAAGTATTACTGTACTGATATCGGTCTGCGTAACGCAAGGCTGAATTTCAGGCAGCAGGAAGAAATGCACATCATGGAAAACATCATCTATAACGAGCTGCTGCGCCGCGGGCATTCGGTTGATGTTGGAGTTGTGGAGATTGTGGAGAGCGCAGATGGCAACTGCACAAAAAAGCAGTGCGAAATTGACTTTGTTGTAAACATCGGCGCAAAGAAATACTACATTCAATCCGCGCTGAATGTAGCCGACCCCGCCAAGCTGGAAACAGAGCTGCGCCCTCTCAAACACACAAGGGACTTCTTTAAGAAAATAATCATCAGCAAAACCGCCGCAAAACCGTGGACAGATGAGGATGGGATTCTTCATCTGGGACTGTATGAGGTTTTGCTTAATGAGAACGCATTGGAGATGTAATATTTTTGTGCGAGTGATGGCAATATGCGGTGAGAAGAAATGTTTTTAGCCTTGGTGCTCTTTACAAATATTCTCCCAATGCTGCGCTAAGAGCAGTAATCAAAGTCGAAATCCCGCTGCAAGCGCGTTATCACTTGCGGCTTTTCCTGCGATAATGCTGTTAGCAATATTATACATCTGCTGAAATACCACGCTTATAAACTGCTGAACCGTAAACTTTATCAGAACCTTCTCCGGAGATTCCAGCGTAAGATTCTTATTCATATCGTCCACCTCTATTTCATACATTATACACTATTTCGGCTTATTGTAAGCAGATGATTTGATATGACGGCGATATTATTTTTTATTTCGGACATTGAAATCTTAAAAAAATATGCTATAATCATAATAGGGTTGTATTGTTAAGCTGCGAATATTGCAAGGTCTTCTATTATTGCGCAGATCTATGAATTTCATCAAAGCCGCAGCAAGGACTTTCTTTAATTTCTGCGTTTGCGATACCGGCGGGAATTGACCTTTTACCCTCACAGCTTAATAAAGTTTTTGCGTTTTGATATAAAAGTTTAACGCTAAGGAAGGAGCGAAAGCGCGGTCATGAGATAAAACTAATATTATGTTCCGCAAGCTCCTATTTGACATTTATTCCATGTACGGTATAACGAATTAAAGAGGTGATGATATGAACACCATAAACCGCAGGATATTTACGGTGATAGTCGCCGCCGTAAACTTGTTTTTTGTTATATCAATAGCGCTATGGTTTTTCGGAAAGGGTGATAATTCGCTTGCCGGCAAGGAAAACAGCCGTCTTATCGGCGTAAGCTATATGACGATGAATAATGAATTTTACAAGATACTGAATTCCGAGATAGAGGACAGAATATTGTCGGAGGGCGACAGAATAATGCTGCGCGACCCCGCGTTGAGCGCCGAGCGTCAGAACGAGCAGATTGAGGAGATGCTGGCTGAGGGGATAAACGCACTGATAGTCGCTCCAGTCGATTGGGAAAAAGCTGTGCCGATTTTACGCAAGGCGAAGCGGCAGGGCGTTATCGTGATAATCGTGGACACGGATGTAAGCGACCTTGAGATTGCCGACTGCACCATAACCTCTGATAATTACAGTGCGGGCGTAAAGGCGGCGGAGTATATGCTCGGCGATGGAAAACAGCACAATGTGGTCTTGATGGTACACAGTACCGCAAAGTCGGGACTTGAAAGAATACAGGGATTTAAGGATACGGTCGCGGGGCATGATAACGTTCGTATCGTCAGTGAGCTAGAGTGCGAGGGTCAGCTTGAGATAGCCGAGCCGGCGATGAAAGAATTCATAAAAAGCGGCGAGACTTTCGATTCGGTGTTCTGCTTGAACGATCTTGCAAGCGTGGGCGTTGCCGCGGCGCTTGAGGAAAATGGACTTACCGGAAAAATTGAGCTGCTGGGTGTGGACGCTTCTCCCGACGCAAAGGCTATGATCAAGGAAAGGATAATGACAGCGTCCTCTGC
Organism: uncultured Ruminococcus sp.; assembly: GCA_900553675.1. Classification (GTDB taxonomy): domain Bacteria; phylum Bacillota; class Clostridia; order Oscillospirales; family Ruminococcaceae; genus Faeciplasma. Next base: position 10,948 of record USEH01000034.1, read on the forward strand.
ACAGTTTCCGACGCTTATCGGCGTGCAGACCGCCGAATCGCTGTACGCCATGCTTAACGGCGAAAGTTGTGAAAAGCGCATATTTGTGCCCGTCGAGCTTATTACGGAGTAAAATATCGACGAATACGGGGTGGACAGATGGCAATAAACGAAAAGATACTCGCTGACGAGGGCGCGGCACAGGAAAACTACGATACGCTTTCGGCGTTTGCTCTGAATATTATGAAGTCGCTGAACTGTGCTTCAATGATGTTCATCTCACTTATTATGTGCGCGGCAGCTTACGGAACTATCCGTCAGGGCAGCGCGGCGGAACTTCTTGACAAATTTGGCTCAATACCTCTTGCACCGTGGAAGATTCCTGTGCTAACGTTTCTGAGCCTTGCGCTTTTGCTCATACTTATGGGCGTAAAAAAGAAACACCGCACGGCAATAATTCCGTATATCGCGGTGGAAAGCGCACTGTGCGTATGGCTGTGCTATCTTACAAGCTTTGCGTATACGGGAGTGATCTTACTGTGCGTTGCGGAGTTGGTGCGTTATATGAAGCGGACTAAGCTGACTGCGCTTTTTACCGCTATCCTCTGCGCGGTATATCTCGCCGCCGATTTTGACCTGCTCTCAAATTTTTTCAGCCTTAATTCCTATAACGCGTATCTTTCCTATTATAATATCTCCTCGCAGCAGGTGCTGCTTGTCGTGAGAAATATCAGCACGGGAGTAAACATTATATTCTTTATAGTATATATGATATTGATCCTGCGACGTCAAGGGCTTGAATACCGCAAGGTCCGCATCCTAAACCGCGAGCTGGGGCGAGTAAACGAGCAGCTTGCCGAGGCAAATAAGCAGCTTGCGGAAAACGCGGCGACTATTGCGGAAATGACACAACTTGAGGAACGTAACCGTCTGGCGCGCGAGATACACGATACGCTCGGACACGCGCTTACGGGTATAGTAACAGGTATAGACGCGTGCATGGAGCTTATACTGATAGCTCCCGACGCGGTGAAAAATCAGCTTCAGAGCATCGCCGACGTTGCAAGACAGGGAATGATGGACGTCCGCCGTTCGGTAAAGGCTTTGCGCCCTGACGCGCTCGAGAAAATGGAGCTTGGCGAGGCTATAGAGAATATGATAGAGCAGATTGTTATCTCCACCCATGTTACAATAGATTATGAATGCGGGATAGATCTTTCAAGATTTGACAGCAACGAGGAGGAGATCATTTATCGTATCGTTCAGGAAAGCATTACAAATGCGCTTCGCCACGGAAAGGCGACCGTGATAAAGGTGGATATATACTACGATGACGGAGCACTCGTGATTTGCATTTCCGATAACGGCATAGGCTGCAAGGATATTAAAAACGGTTTCGGGCTTACTCATATGAAGGAACGGCTGGATATGCTCGGCGGCAGACTGGAATGCGACGGCACGGACGGCTTTACAATAACGGCAAGAATGCCCGTCCGACTGAAGTAATTAAGTGAGGTGACTAACTATAAAAAGTCAATAGCGTTTTAGAAATTTCTCAAAAAATTTTTCAGAAGAAAAAGCGCATAGCAAACAAGCCCTGTATTTCAAGGACTAAAAAGTATGATAAATAACTACCTTACAAGCTCAGCATCATATGCAATGTTTTTAAGAATGTTCTTGATTACCTGTTCAAGATATTTGATGTCTCCATAAACCACAGCGCTTTCTTCCAAATCAATACTTGTCTGATATTCTTCAAGGATAGGCTGATATTCTCGCAGAATGTCTCTGCACAATTCGGCAATATCCAAATCCTCAAAGTTCAGTTTGAGAAAGCCGTTGTCGATGGAGGAAATCTCAAGCATCTGTGTTATCAGTTTGCTGAGCTTTTCGGTTTCTTCGATAATCGTATCGCAGTAATAATCCCGGTCAATGCCTTGAATGTTATTTTTCAGATTCTCCGTGTAAATCTGTAAAAGTGCCAAAGGCGTTTTCATTTCGTGGGAAACGGCGGCGATAAACTCACGACGATAACCTTCTATCTGCTTTCTGTATTCAATATCCTTTTGCAGCTGCTCGTTGGCGGCAGTCAGTTCACGCATATTCCGGTCGAGCTGCCGTGACATTTGGTTGACGCTCTGCGCAAGGCTTGCCAGTTCCAATGTAGAATCACGCTCATCCGCAAAGTAGGAAAAGTCCAACTTTGCAATCTTTTTAGATACCGCTTCAATATTTGTAATAGGTTTGGAGATTGTTTTGGAAACCACCAGTGCGATCAGCACACCTATTATCAGCACTGCAATGGAGATGTAAATATTGGCTTCGGTAAATACCGAAACGCTGTTATCGATGGCGGCAATCTGCAAGGTCATAAGCACACGGATTTCCTCGCCCTTATGATAAAAACTACCTGCGAGCTGTAATCGGTCGGTATCACTAAGAACACCTTTTCCCTCAATGAGTGATACGGTTGGTGTGCTTGTGAACTCCGCGTTACGAAAAATAGGGTTCATTCCGGGACGTTGTCTCTGCATCATAAAGGAGTAGCCGGAGGAATATACAATCTCGCCATTATCGGAAATGACTGTTTTAATACCGTATGTATCCTGCAAATTCTCCGCAATATCGTTGACAGCATCCAAATCATCACCATAGCCCGTTTTTATCTGCTCGTAGCTTTCTGCAATCATACTTTTCTGCTGCCGCACAAAAAAACTTTTGGAAAGGAACTGATTGAAAACAATCTGACCGACAAGGGACAACAATATGAGGGAGCAGATTGCTATCAGTATTTTATTTCGTATCCGCATTTTCATTTGGCACCTCGAATTGATATCCTACACAATGTACGGTCTTGATATAGTCAGCGCATTTGCCAAGCTTATTACGGAGCTGACGGATGTGGGTATCTACCGTGCGATTGCCGCCTTCAAAATCATAACCCCATACGTTATTAAGGAGCTGTTCTCTTGAAAATGTTAAACTGCGGTTCACCATCAGGTAGTAGAGCAGGTCATATTCACGGCGAGTAAGCTCCAGCTTCTTGCCTGACAGAAATACGGTGCGTGTAATAGCATTTATGGAAAGCTCACCTGCGACCGTGTCCTTTTGCGTGTCCTTACCGAACCGCCGCAGAACCGCTTCCACTCTTGCCATCAGAAGCGACGGAGAAAAGGGCTTTGTGATGTAATCGTCAGCGCCGATAGAAAACCCGGATAGCTGGTCGTATTCCTCACCTTTGGCGGTCAGCAAAATAACCGGAGTAAGGGAGGACGATTCCCGTATCAGCTTTAATGTGGTCAACCCGTCCTGCCGTGGCATCATAACATCAAGGAGCATAATATCAATCACCTTGGAGTTTTCACAAAAAACATCTAATGCCTCTTGTCCGTCCTTAGCTTCAAACACACAGAAACCTTTTGCTTTGAAAAAGTCATGCAAAGCCCGAACCATCTTCGGCTCATCATCCGCAATTAAAATGCAGCGTTTATTTTCGTTCATCCATCTCACCTCCAAGATATTGTACATCGTTTTTGTTATGGAATTGTGATGGAATTCTCTATAGGGAGAAAAAACACCGTCCACCGACTATTTCTGGTCAAGGGGACGGAGTCAAGAGTGTTAAATCATCCCAATATGCTCCAGCACATAGTCCTTAATCTGGGTGTAGGTTGCCCCATCCTGAAATTC
>USEH01000035.1 GCA_900553675.1 uncultured Ruminococcus sp.
GCGCCCCGGCCGTCACCGGTACCATGGAGATGAAATTGTCCGCCTGGGTCTCCCCCGGGCTGTCATAGCTGAAAAAGTGATAGGCTCCGATTTTAAGATTGGTCTTTGCGGCTTCGCAAGAGTTATATTCATAAGTCGGGTCGATGTATGAAGACCCCTCGGTTGCCTTTATAAAGGCGAAGTCTATGCCCTCGCCGGAAAGGACTTCCCAGTTGATGTCTCCCTGATAGTGTGAAACGTCCACGCCCTTAACCTCGTATTTTTCGGCTTTTGCAGCGTTGGGGAGATATACTCCGCCAAGAATAAGCAGCACCGCCGCCAAAGCCGCCAATCCCAAAAGACAGACGGCTCCGACGGCGATTGTAATTCGTTTTTTCATTAAAGCTTGCGTTTACTTGTTAACGCTGCTTACTTGCTCTCGGTGAGGACTCTTACAGCAGGAGCCTGAACGCCGTTAGCAGCCATAGCTTCGGTAATGCTCTGGGTTAGGTCGAAGTAAACATCCCAGTAGTCAGCGCTTTTAACCCATGCACGAACGGTGAAGTCCATGGATTCGTTGGTGGCACCGCAGAGTCTTGCAAAGGGAGCGGGGTCGGTGAGAACCTTTGCGTTTGCACTCATAGCCTTCATCATGATTTCCTGAATCTTGGCAGGAGCCTCGCTCTTTGCGCAGGAGAAGCTTAAATCAACGCGGCGCAGCTCCTCGGAGGAGTAGTTGGTAACGTTGGAGTTCATAAGGTTTCCGTTGGGGACGATAATCTTCTGGTTGTCCCATGTGAGGAAGGTGGTGTAGAACAGAGTAACCTCGTCGACGATGCCCGAAGCACCCGCAGCGTCTACATAGTCGCCCTTTTTAAAAGGCTTGAAGGCGATTATCATAATGCCGCCTGCAAGGTTGCCCAAAGCGCCCTGCAAAGCAAGTCCAACAGCAACGCCGGCAGAAGCCAGAACCGTGATGACCGAAGCCATCGGAACGCCGAGTATTCCGATTATCGAGATGACAAGCAGAACATAAAGTCCGGCTTTGATAAAGCTTAAAGCAAAGCTTTTAACAGCGCCCTCAACCTTTTCGGTTAGCTTGTTGTTTTTGTTCAAGGCTTTAATAAGCGTCTTGATAAGCAGGCTGCCTACTATGTAAACTACTAGTGCCAGAATGATTTTCGAGCCGACAGTGGTTGCCAGCTGAAGAAGATGGTTTAAAAATTCTTCCATTTTAAAACGTCCTTTCTGAGATGTATTTTAGATATATCAGCTTATCAAAAATCTATGATAAGCTATTACTATCATAATAAAATGTTTATCAGTCTTTGTCAAGACCCCTGACCGAATTTCAAAGCAAATGTCCTTGGAAAACGGATTTTTGGCAGATATTTGTTTGCGCAAGATGTGCAAGTGTCCTTATAATTTAAAGAAATGGCTTGTTAGCCGTTTGCAATGATGGTATCATGAAAATAGATTGTGTTATATAACGCATTCTTAAAAATTTATCAGGAGGTTATATATATGAAAAGAGTATTGGCACTTGTTTTGGCACTCGTTTTGATATTCGCCCTTGTGGGCTGCGGCAAAAAAACCCGCCAGATAGTACGTGTAACCCTTTCAACCGAAGACGCTGAAGCTATTCTGGCTGCTGCCGGAATAAAGCTGCCGCCGGTTGAAACAGCTGCCGGCGCAAACTCGTCGGTTAAATATCTCAGCTGGTACGACGGCTTCCACAACTACGACGAATCGGAAATAGTAAACACCGGTTACTTCACCTTCACCGAAAAATATGGCGGAGAGGTTGAATGGATAGAAACCTCATGGTCTACAAGATTTGACGATCTGGCAAACCTTGTTCTGTCCGGCGACGCTCCCGACTTCTATCCCGCGGGAACCAGTTCCACCGCTACATATCCCATGAAGTGTATAAAGGGTATGTTCCAGCAGGTTGACGATTATATCAATTACGACGACCCGCTGTGGAACGGCGTTAAGGAGATTGCAGACAACTTCTCGTTCTCCGGCAAGCACTTTACAATAGTTACCAACACCACCTTCCGCGATGTTGTACCCTACAACCGCAGAGTTATCGAAGAATGGGGCTTCGACGATCCCGCCGAGCTTTACGCCAACGACGAATGGACATGGAGCAAGTTCTACGAGATGTGCATGGACTTCTCCGACCCTGATGAGGACAGATTTGCGCTTGACGGTCAGTCCTACACCAACTGCCTGGTTCAGGCAACCGGTCAGAACTTTGTTCACCGCGACGAAACCGGCAGATACTTCTCCAACTTCGACTCTCCCGAAATCGAACGCGCAGAGGCTATGCTTTATGACCTTACCAAGAACGACTGCACTCACCACGAGGGCAACAACTACTGGGCTATAAGAGATAACGGAACCTACGGCGCAGGCGTTAAAGACGGCAAGTGCCTGTTCTACATCTGCGAAACCTCTTACTTCACCGGAACCGTTGAGGAAATTTCCGCAACCTTCGGCGACGTTACCGCCGGCGAGCTTATGTTTGCTCCTCTTCCCAGAGACGACAACGGCGACGGCAACTATTACCTCCTCACCCAGATAAACGGCTATATGCTTTGCACCGGCGCCAAGAACCCCGACGGCGTGGCTCTTCTTACCGCCTGCGAGCGCTTTAAGATTGTTGACCCCACCGTTGTTGATATCGACCGCAAGCAGCTTAAGGAAAAGTACTTGTGGACCGATGAGATGCTTGCTATGTATGATACCTGCAACGATATCGCAAATGCTCATCCCAGAGCGATAGTCACCGGCGACCTTACCGAGGGTCTTAACAACATTATAGCCAACTGCCAGTACGGTCCCTGCCGCAGTGCAACTCCTTCAACATGGGCACAGTTTAAGGAACAGAACTCCGAATCATTGGAGTACTACCTCGAAGAGCTGAACACCATGATGGATGATTACAACACAAACGGCGTTCCCGAACAGCAGTAATAGACAGCTTCTCCAATTTATATTGGTATTTTCCCTATAAGAAAAACAGCTCCTGAATAACGGGGCTGTTTTTCTTTTGTATATTTGTTTATTTAATTAGCTGTGAGTGTTCATAAACGAATCGCGGAACTCGCTCGGCGTTAGACCTTCGCTTTCCTTAAAGCGGCGGTTGAAGCTTCGGATGCTGGAAAATCCCGATTCAAAGGCGATTTCGGTTATGCTTTTGGAGGTGTTCTGAAGCATCGCCTTGGAAACAGATATCCGCTTTTTGTTGATGTAGGTATTAAGCGAGGTGTTGAAGTTGCGTGAAAATACCGTTGAAACATATGAAGGGACAATGTTTAACGCCTTGGATATCCGCTCAAGCGATAGATCCTGCGATATGTTGCTGTCGATATATGAAAGCATCTGACGGCAGATTTCAAAGTTTGATGAGCGCGTGCCGTTGCGCTCGAACTCAACGCCGGTGTATGCCGGCATTATTCCCGAAAGGAGAATGGTAAGCATACCCTTAACAACCGTTTTGCCAAAGCTGTAGTTGTGGGCAAACTCTATTAAAAATTTTGCCTGTGCGGTTGCAAATTCCGGCGACTTGTCCTTGTCGAACCGGACATAGGGGACGTTTGCACTTTCAAAAAAGCCCTTGAAATCGGAAATAAAATCGGTGCTGAAAATAAAGGAACACATTCTGCTTTCGGGCGTTTTAAGGCGCATTCGGTGGATAACGTGAGGGCTTATAAGTATACCGCAGCCTTCTTTTACAACATGATCCTTGCCGTTGATTATAACGCTCGCTTCGCCCTTTTCAACCATCATAAATTCAACCTGACTGTGCAGGTGCATTTGCTGTGCAACGTTGGGGGATGAATATGCAAGCACCCCATATGTAACGGTTGCTTCGCTGTAGTCTTCATATATAAAATCGGATTCATTCGGCATTATCATCAGCTCCTTTTGCTTATCAACAGTATACCACTGTTTTTGATATATTTCAAGACGTATTTGACAGATTAATTTATAAATTTGGCTATAATCTTTTTCACTTGATAAAATATCGCAGGGGTATTGCATTATGAAAAGTGATGTGCTATAATGAAATAGTTAAATAATTAATGATTTTTTAGGAGTGATGTTTATGCCGCCAGGAGGATGGGGATTCGGACCGAATTACGCCAAAGTTCAGCCGCCGAAGAATATCAAGGATGTTCCGAGGTATCTTAAAGAGCTTTTATCCGGCTTCTTTTCAAGATTTGCCTATATCATAGCGCTTGTATGGAAAACAGGCTGGTGGATACTGTTTTCGATGGCACTTATAGCACTTTTGCAGGGCGTAACGCCGGTTATAAGCTCGGTTATATCAAGAAATATTCTTAACGCCCTGCAGATGTCCGCCTTTGGGCAGACTAAAGAGTCATTCTGGGGGTCGGAGGTATTCTACCTTTTGGTCTTCTTCTTTGTGGTGCAGGCACTTATCAGGGTTATAGGAACTGTCAGCAGCGCGATCAACCGAATCGCAGGGGAAAAGGTAGTCCGCCAGGTAAAAACACAGATAATGGAAAAATCCCGCGAGATAGACCTTGCCTCCTTCGATCAGCCCGCCTTTTACGAGAAGTTAGAAAACGCCAACCGCGAAGCCGGAAACAGACCGATTCAGATACTTTCGCAGCTGTTCTTTATCATCAGCACGGTGATTCAGCTTGTCAGCTATATTATAATCATGGTCTCCGCGCCAGGGCTGTGGTGGTCGGTATTTCTGATAGCGGCGGTTTCGATACCGTCCACAATAATCACCTTTATCTATAGAAGAAAGAACTTCGATTATGTCCGCCGCCGCTCAAAGGACAGGCGGCAGATGAACTACTATTCCGACCTGCTTGTTAATAAGGATCTTGTCAAAGAGGTGCGCCTGTTTGATCTGAGCGACACCCTTATCGGGCGGTTCCAAAAGGTGTTTGCGGGCTACTATAAAGGTCTTGTAAAGCTTATTCGCAACGAAAGCGTGTGGCACACCGTAATTGCGCTTGTAACCTCGGTTTCGCACCTTGCACTGTATCTGATAATCGCGGTTAAGGTGTTTGTGGGGGATATTCTTTTAGGCGACTATGCCCTTTACACCGGCGCGATAATAAGCATATCCGGCTGCATAAGCTCGCTGATAGCAAATTCGGCGACGATTTATGAGGGCACGCTGTTTATCGACAACCTTATAGCCTTTATGAACGAAAAGCCTACTGTCGTGCCGCGAATAGCTGAGCCCAAGCGTGTAAGCCACGGCAAGCCGCACACCATCGAGTTTTCGCACGTGTCGTTTCGGTATCCCGGAACGGACAGGGACGTTTTGCATGATATTAATCTTAAACTCACCCCGGGCGAAACAATGGTTCTGGTGGGTCTTAACGGAGCGGGCAAGACCACTCTTTTAAAGCTTCTGACAAGACTTTACGACCCCACCGAGGGCGAAATCTATCTCGACGGAGTGGATTTGCGGGATTATGACGTAAAGGATTTATACTCGATGTTCGGAATCATCTTCCAGGACTTCGGCAAGTACGCCGTAACCGCGGGCGAAAATATCCACTTTGGCGGAATCCATAAGCCTTATAACCCCGAAGAGATTGCCGCCGCCGCGCGCGAGAGCAACGCTTCGGGCTATATAGAACAGCTCCCGCTGGGCTACGATACCCCGCTGATGAGGATATTCGAGCCGGACGGCTTGGAGCTTTCAATAGGTCAGTGGCAGAAGCTGGCGATTTCCCGCGCGTTTTATTCGCAGTCGGACGTGCTGATATTGGACGAACCCACAGCTTCGCTCGACCCTATTGCCGAGCAGGAGATATTCAACCAGTTTGACAGACTAAGGACGGATAAGACCACGATATTTGTGTCGCACCGTCTGTCAAGCGCAACGGTTGCCAGCCTGATAGTGGTGCTTGAAAACGGCAGGGTCGCCGAAACGGGAACCCACTCCGAGCTGATGGATAAGCGCGGCAAGTATTACGAGCTGTTCTCAACTCAGGCTAAGAGGTATATTCAGGATAAAGAGGCGGTTCTGGCACAAGCTCATAATCCCACCACGGCGGAACATCTCATATAAGAAAAAACGGTACTGACTTTCGGGGTCGGTACCGTTATAAATTTATCAAAGTATTAATAGCGTAAAACTAAAAGCTTTCGGTCCAGCCTTTCTCGAGAAGGCAATAAGTATCGCTATCGCGAAACTTTGGCAGGGTCTTGGGGCGGCGCCCTCCTCTCAAACAAAAGTTGGGCGTTTCCGTCCGATTATTGCAGACAAAAGAGCGGTATATGCAGACACTTGCCCGTCATTTAAGTGAAATATTAACGGCATAGGAAACGCGATGTGCGGCGGCAAATAAAAGTACGACGATTACAAATGATATGCCGCCGTCTCTCCGCAGAGCGCGAAATCCCCCAGCGAAGCGAAACGCAGGATGGTAGGCAAAACAGTCCGGTGGACTGTTTTGCCGTGGGAGACCCTCGTCGGGGGTCTCCCGATGGGCGTGCGGAGCACGTCCATGACTGCACTCAGTAATAACTTCAACTATGCCCCGATATATAAGCATAACTATCCCGCCAAATAAAAATCTCCGCACACCCAAAAAGCATGCGGAGATAATTTTGTAACGTCACAAACCAAAGCCCCTTACAATCACGGCTGATCAAGATAAGTCTTAACCATTTCCTGGAGCAGTTCATCTCTGTCGACGTGCCGAATAAGGCTTCTGGCGTTGTTGTAGGTTGTGATATAAGTCGGATCCTCGGAAAGAATGTAGCCTACTATCTGGTTGATCGGATTGTAGCCTTTTTCAAGAAGAGCCGCATACACAATATTTAACGTCTTTTTAATTTCTTCTTTTCTGTCCTGCTTGACAGAAAATGTCATTGTCTGATCATGCATATTGGTTCCTCTCCTTTTTATATTTAAAATACACTTACTATTATAACCCCATCCGACAAAAATAGCAATAGCAAAAGAACATTTTTTCGAGAATTTTTCGGGATTTTTTTCGGGATCATCCGCCCGAGATTTATCTCACATCTGCGTCTATAGCTTTCAGAGCCTTTACTACTCGCTTCATAGCGGCGTCTGCCTGCTCGTCGGTGAGGGTTCCTTCGTGCGAGCGCATTACTATCGAGAACGCAACCGACTTTTTGCCCGCACTGATCTGCGCGCCCTTGTAAACGTCGAACAGCTTGATTTTTTCAAGAGTTGCGCCAACAGCACCCTTTATAAGCTTTTCAAGCGACGCCACAGGTATCTCGTCGTCGCAGACAAAAGCAATGTCTCTTGTGGTGGCGGGGTACTTTGGAAGCGGCTTGTAGACCTTTTCGGGGATGTTTATATCCAAAAGCTCGGTGATAAGCACCTTTGCTGCGTATGCGCGGACGGATATGCCGTAGTTTTCCAGCACCTGCGGGTGAAGCTCGCCAAAAATGGCTATCGGCTTGTCGCCTATCTTGGCTATTGCCACTCTTCCCGGGTGGAACGAAGCTGCCTCGCCGAAGCCGCAGCCGTCAGAAGCCGCCTCGACCTCGTAATCAGATATTCCTATAGCCTCAAACAGACCCTCAACCGCGCCCTTAACGCTGTAGAAATCGTCGCCCTCGCCGTACATTCCTATGCAGAGTCTTACAGGCTCGTTGGGGAGCTTGCCCGGCTCGGTGGGGATGTACTCGGTTCCTATCTCAAACAAAGCGGCTTCGGGGTTTCTGAGGTTGTAGTTTCTTGCAATAACCTCGCACATAGACGGAAGGATGGTGGTTCTCATAACAGAAGTGTCCTCGCCCAGCGGGTTGGTTATAACAACGCCGTCGCGAAGCTTGCTGTCTGTAGGAAGACAGATTTTGTCATAGTACTTGGGAGATATGAACGAGAAGGTGTTTATCTGGTTTAAGCCCATTGCTATGCACGCCTGCTCTACCCTTCTTTCAAGCTTCTGCTTGTCGGTAAGCTTGGCGTTTGCGATTCCGGTGATTATGGTGCCCGGGATGTTGTTGTAGCCATAGAATCTTGCTATTTCCTCGGCAATATCCGCCTTGGATTCGATATCTATTCTGAACGAAGGCGAGTAAACAATGCCGTCTTTTACCTCAAAGTCTATCTTTTCAAGATATTCTACCATCTTCTCAGCGGGGATGTTTGTTCCCAAGAACTTATTAGTCCAATCAGGCTCGAACGGAACGGTTACCTGAGGCTTGGTGTTGTAGTCCCTGTCGATGACGGCATTAAGAGGCTCGCCGCAGCCAAGCAGCTCGCAAAGCTCGAAGGCGCGCAGGATCGCGGGCATACAGCCGTGAGCGTCCAGACCCTTTTCAAAGCGGGCGGAAGCGTCGGTTCTCATGCCGAGCTTCTTTGCGGTTCTGCGAACAGACGCGCCGTTGAAGCAGGCAGATTCAAACACAACGGTTGTGGTGTCGTCCATAATTCCCGAAAATTCGCCGCCCATTACTCCCGCAACTGCAACCGGCTTTTCGGCGTCCGCAATGACGAGCATCTCGCTTGAGAGCTTGCGCTCTACGCCGTCAAGGGTGGTTATGGTTTCGCCGTCGTGTGCGTTGCGAACGTTGATATGTCCGCCTGAAAGATGCCTTATATCAAAGGCGTGCATAGGCTGACCGTATTCCAGCATAACCCAGTTTGTTATATCAACAAGGTTGTTAATAGGTCTTACGCCGCTTGCGCGAAGCCTTTCGCGCATCCATCTGGGAGAAGGAGCAATCTTGACATTTTTAACAATGCCGCCGATATATCTGGGGCAAAGCTCGGTGTTGCTGATTTCAATGCTCAGATACTTATTTATATCCTCGTTTATGCCCTTATATTCGGGATATTTGTATTTCATCGGCTTGTTGAAGGTTGCCGCAGCCTCTCTTGCAAGTCCCAGAACGCTTAAGCAGTCGGCGCGGTTGGAGGTTATTTCAAACTCGACGGTTGTATCGTCAAAGCCAAGTGCCGCGTGGATATCGTCGCCAGGCTTGCAGTCCTCCTCTATTACGAACACTCCCTCGGGGTCGGCGTAGGGAAAATCGTGAAGAGTGAGACCCAGAGTGTCCAGTCCGCAGAACATGCCATAGCTTTCCACTCCGCGGATCTTGCCCTTTTTGATTTTTCCCTCGGGAAGGCTTGCGCCATCTAAAGCAACCGGCACAAGGTCGCCCTCTTTAACATTTTTGGCGTTGGTTACTATCTGCACGGGCTCATCTTTTCCGATATCCACCGAGCAGACAAACAAAGCGTCGGCGTTTTCGTGCTTGCCCTTTGAAAGGATTTTGCCCACAACGGTGTTTGTTACCTTTGCTCCCTCGGCTTCGTAGCCTTCAACCTTGGAGCCGGTCATAGTCATATCATAGCAGAACTGCTTTATAGGCTCGTCTATTTCAACATAGTCGTTGAGCCATTTCATTGATAAATCCATAATTAGTCTTACCTCCTTATCCTTAGAACTGATTTAAGAAGCGCAGGTCGTTTTCGTATAAAAGTCTCATATCGTTTATGCCGTATTTAGCCATGACGATTCTTTCAAGACCCAAACCGAATGCGAAACCGGAATAAACCTCAGGGTCGATTCCGCACTGACGCAGAACCTTGGGGTGAACCATTCCCGCGCCCAAAAGCTCAACATATCCCTCATTTTTGCACATCGAGCAGCCCTTGCCGCCGCAATTGAAGCAGGTTATATCAACCTCTGCCGACGGCTCGGTGAACGGAAAGTGGTGCGGGCGAAGCCTTATCTTGCAGTCCTCGCCGTATAAACGCTTCATAAGCATTTCAAGGGTGCCGTTAAGGTCAGCCATGGTTATGCCCTTGTCGACAACAAGCGCTTCCATCTGGTGGAAGATGGGAGAGTGGGTGGCGTCCACCGCGTCGGAGCGGTAAACTCTGCCGGGGGCGATTATTCTTATCGGGGGCTTTTGATTCTCCATAACATGCACCTGAATTGAGGAGGTCTGAGTTCTTAAAAGAACGTTGTCCGAGATGTAGAATGTATCCTGAGTGTCCCTTGCGGGGTGATCCGGCGGGAGGTTTAAAGCCTCAAAGTTGTAATAGTCGTACTCGACCTCGGGACCCTCGGCTATGTCAAAGCCCATGCCCAGAAAGATTTCTTCGATTTCGTTTAAAACGGCATTGTAGGGATGGAGCTTGCCCACCTTAAGCGGCTTGCCTGGCAGAGTTACGTCGAGCTTCTCCTCCTTAAGTCTGCGAGCTGCCAATGCTGCCTTAAGCTCGGCAGAGCGTGCGGAGATAGCCTCCTCGATATCCGCCCTTATCTTGTTTGCAAGCTGACCGATTACGGGGCGTTCCTCGGCGGAAAGGGTTGACATCTGCTTTAGTATTGCGGTAAGCTCACCTTTTTTGCCTAAGAACTTAACTCTTAAGCTTTCAAGCTCGGCGCTGTCATGAATTTTTTCAAGCTCCTGCTTTGCCGCGAGCTCGATATTCTGAAGTTGCTGCTTCATTTCTTCATTTCCTTTCATTATTGAATTATATTATATATGCTTTAACGATTTTACGCCGCTTTGCAAAACGGCTCTGCGCAAAATCGGGTTATACATAAACGGGCATTTAAGCATTTTCAAAAACAGCTTAAATCGCAGCTTTTGAGTCTTTGCGCGATACTCAGCGCAGGGGTCGCGCACCTCAAACGCCATCGCTGCATACTCGCCGCAGCGCATTGCCCAGCTTATTCCTTCAAGCGAGCTTGGGCTGATGAATCCGCCCGCTTCTCCTAAAAGAAGCACGCCGTTTCCGCCCGAAATTATCTCACGCGGGCGTTGAGGACGGCAGACCATGCAGGCTTCGTCCATAAGCTTATCTCCGAACTCAAAGCCGTGTTTTTGGGCGGATTTCAGCTGAGCGTTGAAATTATCGCGGCAGCCTTTCGGCGCGAACGCCCCGCCGTAGATCATATAATCGTCTTTCGAGATCGACCACGAGCAGCAGTCGGAGGTTGCCCTGTCGAAAACGCAGGAATAAAACGGCGCGATTTCTCTGCCCGAAAACCACTGCTGAATAGCCACATACCGCCGGATTTTCACATTCGGGAAGAAGGTTCTTCGCACAATCGAATTTGCGCCGTCTGCCCCGACTATATATTCGGCGGTTACGGATTTATCCTCGCCGTTTTCGAGATATTTAGCTTCAAAGCCGCCGTCTATGCGCTTGACAGCCGTGCAGCGTGCGTTGATTTTTGTCACCCTTTCGGGAATCAGTGAGCGCAGCCACTCGTCGAACTTCTCCCTGTCCATATTGAGATATGAACGCTGATAAAGCCGTATCTTACCAAGCGAAAGGTCGATAGTCTTCACAGCAAAAATCTGCGGTGTGACTAAAATTTCCTTTGGCAGAGTAAGCTCAGAGCGGGCTAAAAACTTTTGCGCGTCGGGCGACAGAAGACCGCCGCAGGGCTTAGGGCGCTCACCCTCAAGTCCCGATTTATCCATCACCGCAATTTTAAGCCCCAAAGGGGCAAGCCGAGCAAGAGTTGAACCTGCTGGTCCTGCGCCGATAATCAAAATGTTGTAATCAGTCATAATAAAATTTCCAATAAAAAACAGCCCTGCCCCAAACGGGACAAGACTAACCTTGCAAACCACCCATTTTTTCGGAAGCTGATAACGAAGTTATTTCCACTTCTTAACCCCTTAACGTGAGGTTACCGTTTCCACCTACAACCGCGCAAAACACGGCTTCAGCGGAACCGCTCGGAAGTGAACTTCGGTGTTGGCAGAATGAAAAGCTTGCAGCAAAATGCTTTTCTCTCTAAAATCCGCCTGAATAAGTACCCTTAATACTGATTAATGCTTAATATTATTGTACCCTAACACGGCATTAATGGAACCTCAACACAACATTAAGGGAACCTAAAATGGCATTAAGGGAACCTTAATGCCTGCATTTATGCTTAGCGTTAATGCACATTAAGACAAAGTCTTAATGCTGCATTAAAGCTTAGCATTAATGCTTCACGTACTCTCTTCGTCACAGCGTTTAATATAATATATAGGTGATTATATCACAACTCTGAAAATAAATCAACCGTTTTTAAAAAAATTTTCTTGCGATATCATAACATACGGGATATCATATTTTCGGCAAGCATACTTTTCGCACCGTCTTCGCCAATGATAACATGCTCGATAAGCGTTATTCCAAGCTCATCAAGATATTTACAGAGCTTGTTTGTCACCCTAAAGTCGGCGTCGGACGGCGTACTCGGCGCTCCGGGATGGTTATGTGCGATTATGCAGAGCTTACATCCCGAATTAACCACCTTTCTCAAAAGCTCGTCCTTATTGAACGTGACGATTTTCTGATCTCCCCTTGCGATTATTGCGTAATCAATTACTTTAAGGTCAGAGTTGAGGCATACAATCCTCAATTCCTCCACATTCATTCCTTTATAGGTCTCATTAAAAAATTCGCACGCCTCCGCAGGCGAGCTTAAAACCCTTCCTATTCCAGACTGAACCAGCCGTCTTGTGGAGATTTCGATTATCAGCCTTATAAGAAACGTCGTGTCATCGTCGATATCCGCATCATTTATCAGCTCAGCAGTGGTAATACCCATAATATTATCCATATGCTGATATTTCTTAAGCAGAAGGTCGGCAAGAGCTTCAGGAGCTTTTACCGTGTCCGAAAAGGAAAGAATACCGCTGAGAAGCCGGCGATCGCTTATAAAGCTTGTATCCTCGTTTAAAAAGTATTCTTTAAGCCTTTTCTTGTGTTTATCCATTGCGTGTTTTCCTTTCAAAAAAAAATTCCGGATGTTTTGCGAAATATTATCTTATAATATCTTGAAACTTCCTTGAAATGTGTTATAATAGCATTGAGCCAATACGATACACCCGCTTATTCAGGGCTACACACAATTAATAATACATTAACATCACGATAATGTCAATAGGAGGAAGAACGATCATGTCATTTATCAACGACAATTTCATGCTGAAAAACGAAACGGCAAAACTTCTTTACAACAAGTATGCCAAGGACATGCCGATTGTGGACTATCACTGCCACATAAGCCCCCGCGAGATTTACGAGGACAAGCGCTTTGACAGCATTACCGAGCTCTGGCTTGGCGGCGACCACTACAAGTGGAGACTTATCCGCTCAAACGGCGTTTCTGAAGAGGAAATCACAGGAAATGCAGACCCCAAGACCAAATTCATTCGCTTTGCCGAGGCTCTTTCAAAGTCCATCGGCAACCCGATGTATCACTGGACACATCTCGAGCTTAAAAGATACTTCGGCTACGACGGCATTTTAAACGCCGACACTGCCGAGGAGGTCTACGAGCTTTGCAACAAAAAGCTCCGCGAGCCCGAAATGAGCGCAAGAGGTATCATAAACGCCTCAAACGTAAAGATGATAGGCACCACCGACGACCCTATAGATTCGCTGGAGTGGCATATCAAGCTTGCGGCAGACAAATCCTTCAAAACCCGTGTTTGCCCCTCCTTCCGTCCCGACAAGGCGGTAAACATTGACAAGGCAGGCTTTGCCGACTACATAGCTGCTCTTTCAAAGGCTGCGGATATGCCGATTGAGTCGGCGGACGACGTTAAGGCGGATCTGACAAAGCGTCTTGCATTCTTCTGCGAAAACGGCTGTCTTGCCACCGACCACGGACTTGACTACATGGTTTACTCCCCAGCTTCGGAGGACGAGGTAAACGCCATCTTCAAAAAAGCCATAAGCGGCGAGGCTGTCACCCGCGAGGAGGGAGACAAGTACAAAACCGCAATCCTTGTTCATCTCGGCAAGGAGTATGCAAAGCGCGGAATCGTTATGCAGATTCACTACGGCGCGCAGCGCAACGTCAACGAGCGCACATTTAAGGCATTGGGTGCCGACACCGGCTACGACTGCATTGCCACCCGCGACTGCGCCATTGAGATGACCGGCTTTTTAAACGCTTTAGAAAAGGATAACGCCCTGCCCAAGACGATTTTATATTCGCTCAACCCCAACGACAACGAGGCGTTAGACACCATTATAGGCAGCTTCCAGGGCGTTGAGGTTCCGGGCAAGATTCAGCACGGCTCGGCTTGGTGGTTCTCCGATTCGCAGATCGGAATGGAGGCTCAGCTCCGCTCTCTGGCAAGCCTTTCGATTTTAGGCAACTTTATAGGTATGCTCACTGATTCAAGAAGCTTCCTTTCATACACCCGTCACGAATATTTCCGCAGAATCCTTTGCAATATAATCGGCAAATGGGTTGAGGAAGGCGAGTATCCGTTTGATGAGAAGGCGCTCGGTGAGATTGTCAGCGATATCTCTTACAACAATGCTGCACGGTATTTTGGAATTGAGTGATTAGTTATAGGTAAATTTGATTGGTATTTTATAGTTTGTTATAGATATTACTTTGTGCAGTCATGGACGCACTCCGTGCGCCCATAGGGAGACCCCCGACTGAGGGAATCGTTAGGCTTCGCCTACCGTCTCCCCACGAAAAAACAGTCCACTGGACTGTTTTTTCTCCCCGTCCTGCGTTT
>USEH01000036.1 GCA_900553675.1 uncultured Ruminococcus sp.
TACAACCGCCGTATATTTTTACTTAACTTAAAACGCCGTTACTTCCTCATTTCCTCAACAACCTGCGCCAAAAGCTTAATTCCGCGCTCTATTTCCTCATCCGAGGGCATGGAGTAGTTCAGCCTGAACGAGCGGGTAGGCTCGGATTCGTCCGGCAAAAATGCCGCTCCCGGGACTACGAAGACGTTCTTTTCCGAGCATCTTTTAACAAACTCCGAAAGCTCATACCCCTCCGGCAGACTGCACCAAAGGAATATTCCACCCTGCGGGCGGGTGAATTTTACGTCTGCGGGCATATATTCGTCCAGTGCCTTAAGCATTAATGAGGATTTGTGGCGGTAAAGCGCGCGTATCTTTTCGATATGTGCTTCAAGGTCGCATTCCTGCATATATCTTGCGCAGACCATCTGGAAGAATACGTTTGTGTGAACATCCTCAACCTGCTTTGCAACTACAATCTTAGAGACAAGCTCCTTGTTGGCGGTAAGTGTTCCCACTCTCATGCCGGAGGAAAGAATTTTCGAGAACGAGCCGCAGTATACAACCCTGCCGTCAACGTCGAAGCTCTTGTATGAGGGGACGTTTTCGCCCTCGAATCTCAGATCGCCGTATGGGTTGTCCTCGATTATGACAATATCGTATTTCCGCGCCAGCTCGTAAACAGCTTTTCTGTTCTCCAGGGTGGAGGTTATTCCGGCGGGATTCTGGAAAGAGGGTATCAAGTATAAAAGCTTTGCTCTGGGGCTTGACTTGAGCGCTGCTTCAAGGGCTTCAAGGTCGATGCCGTCGTCTTTAAGCGGGACTCCTTTAAGCTCTGCACCCAGCGAGCGGAAAGCGTTGAGCGCGCCGATAAAGCTGGGATTCTCGCAGATTACAACATCCCCCTCGTTGCACATAACCTTGCAGGTAAGCTCGATTCCCTGCTGACCGCCTGTGACGATTATGGTGTCGTCGTCCTCGGTGCCGATATTGTAAAGCCTTTTCAGCCTTTGCGATACAAGCTCGCGGAGCTTGGGATAGCCCTCGGTTATACCGTATTGCAGGGCGGTAATAGGCTCTTGGGTTAATATGTCCGCCGCGATTCTCTTAATATCCTCCACGGGGAAGGACTCCGGGCTGGGATTTCCCGCCGCAAAGCTTATGCATCCGGGCTTGCCGAGGCTTTTGAAGATCTCCCTTATGGCGGAGGGCTTCATATTTACAAATTTATCCGATATTTTATAGTTCATTGGTGAATGCTCCTTTGCCGATTCATTGGTTTAAATCAAGTATAGCACTATTTTATCACTTTGTAAATCCCTTTTTCAGGGAGACTGCGGTAAGATTATTAGGAAATGATTAAATTTTTTCGAGTCGTATTGACACATATTTCATGCAGTGATATAATAATTTTAGTCGATACCGTTTTTGGTTGAGACAACATAGGTCTGCGCCCGACTTGTATTATTACATCTCAGCAGGCTTGCATGACAGACGCTGACCGAAAATATTAAATCAGGGGGAAAAATATAATGAACAATACCATTGGCTCAAATTACAAAGCGGCTACGCAGATACTCAAGGACAAAAAATGGACGCTTTGCGGACTTATTCTTTTGGAAACTGTTTTCTCAATCCTTGCGGAAATCTTCGGAATTCTGCCGATAATCAGCCTGCCGATCTGCTTTGCAATATCGGTATCGTCGGCTGCCATCTGCCTTAAGGGCGTTAGAGGCGAAAACGTTGATTCCAAAAACCTGTTCGACGGCTTTAAAAACTTCAAGCACAACGCAGGCGGCATGGCATGGATGTCGCTGTGGGTTTACATCTGGGTAATAGTTCCTGCAATTGTTTTGATTAATATAGTACTGTCAAGCGTGGGCGATGTCATAACGGCTTATATGTCATACGGCATGGGCAGATATTACGGTGGCAGTGCTTTGTCTGCGGGCAGCATTGTTATGATCTGCATAGCGGTTATAGCTTTACTGGTCGGACTTGTTATGATGATAATCAAGTCGTTTACCTATTGCTTCACTCCTTACATACTTATGGAAAAGCCCGAAATCCACGCAATGGACGCTATAAAGGAATCCAAAAAGCTTACCATGGGCATAAGAGGAAAAATCTTCTGGGCTTACGTTATTCCGGTGGTTATACTTATAGTTATCGATATAGTTCTTGCCGTTTTTGCAATGATTCCCTTTATCGGTGTGCTGTTTGATATAATTCTTACGGTTGTAAATCTTTTATCGTCGGTTGTTCTGAGCGTATTCTTAAGCCTTGTACTTGCAAGCTTTTACAACAAGGCAACCGCTCCGGAGGCTAAGGAGGTTGTCCCTGCGGCACCGGTTATTGAAAATCCCGCACCCGCTCCTGCACCGACTCCCGCTCCTGCACCTGCGGCAGACGAGACTCCTAAAGCGGAGTAATTTAACTGATAAACACTTAGCTGTGAGGGTTAATACCCTTGCAGCTTTTGTTTTGTCCTGATGATTTATAATATTGTCCTTGCAACAACAGGAAAAATAAGCTATAATTATAATGATAATTTTTACGTGAGGAGCATTATATATGAAAAAGCTTTTATCAGCGGTGTTGATCGTCCTGCTGACGGTGACAATGGCACTCCCTGCCTTTGCAACCGAAAACGACGGTTTAAAGCTCGAGCTTGTCTCGGACAAGGAAAGCTACAGCTCGGAGGACGAAATAGTCTTATCCCTTTCCGCTCAGAACGACTCGGGGCTTGACATTAAGGACATAACCCTCAAGCACATCGCGCCGGAGGGGTATGAAGCCCCGCAGGATTCGGAACTGTCGGGATATTTAGCCTCCGGAAACCGAATGAGCCTAAAGGCTGTATACGGCGGTAAAGGCTCGGCAGCGGGCGGAAACATTTTAATGATAATCGGCATAGCTGCGGCGGGTTGTTGCTGTCGCCGTGATTGCCGTTATTATAGCAAAAGGCAAAAAAGGCAAAAATGCAGCGGCAATGACGGTCTGCATGGCGTTGCTCGGCTCGGTGGCAGCTTCTGCCGTGCCAATAAACGCCGCAGGCAATACTCAAACGCAGGAGCTGAGCTGCAATGTAAGCGTCGACGGAAAAGACGTAATATTCAAAGCGGAGGTAACATATATGAAGCCTTTGGACAATTCAGCCAAGGTAACCTTGGCAAACAGTACGGGAGCGGCGCCGGTATATATCGACCCGAAAAGCCCGGCTTACGACGGTTTATCCCTGATAGCCGAAGCGTATGCAGACGATATTGAGGCGCTCTGCGGGGTAAGACCCGAAATTGCGCAGACCGAGCCGACCTCGGGGACATACGTTATAGCGGGAGTAGTGGACGACGAATTAATCGCTTCCATGAACCTAAACTGGAGCATTTCTCCCTCAAACGGCGACTTTAAGTCGGAGCAGTGGGAAAGGTATGAAATCAAGGTGGTTGAGGACGGCGGCAAGACCAAAATCGTCATAGCCGGAAGCGACAAGCGCGGCGCGATCTACGGTTTGTTCCACATCACTCAGGACATCTTCGGCGTAAGCCCGTGGATATGGTGGGCAGACATAAAGCCTGCACACAAGGACGAGCTTGTATGCACGGCTGCGGAGCTTGAAACGGTCTCAAAGCGTCCGTCGGTAAACTTCCGCGGATTCTTTATGAACGACGAGAACCCCTGCTTAAACGGCTTTGCAGACAGTCACTTCGGCGGCTTGAACTATATGTTCTACGACGAGATATTCAAGCTGATTTTAAGACTTAAGGGCAACTATATGTGGCCGGCAATGTGGTCGAACAACTTCTCCAACGACGGTATGGAGGGCGTTAAGGGTGAATTTGCCGAGCTTGAAAAGCAGTATCACTACAAGCTGGGCGGACTTATGTATGTGGATCAGCCCGGCAACGAGGGCGCTTCAAACAACACTCCCAACACAAACATAAACGCCGAGCCGGATAAGGTTTTAGGTAAAGGCGAGTACCCGATGACCCTTGCAAACGCAGTTTTAGCCGACAGATACGGAGTTGTTGTGGGAGCCTCACACCACGAGCCTATGGCAAGAAGCGGTGGCGAGTGGGGCGGTCTTCAGGGCTACTGGGGCGGCAAAACCACCTATACCGACCCCGAAATCAAGTCGGCAGATGGTCAGAAGGTATGGAACTATCTTTTAAACCCCAACAACTTAGAATCCTTCTGGTCAGACGCTATTTACCGCAACGGCAGCTTTGACAGCCTGTTCACCATTGGCATGAGAGGCGAAAACGACTCTGCACTTATAGACGACACCGGAAGAACCCTCACCACCGAGGAAAATATAGATTTGCTTAAGGCGGTTTTAAGAACTCAGGACAAGATTCTTAAAAACCATGGTCTGGGCGATACGCCTTCGCTGATAGCCGTATATAAAGAGGTTGAAAACTGCTGGTACGGCGGTTCGAGAAACGATCCCAAGGCAGCTAAGGGCAAGGGACTCAGGGACGACCCCGAGGTCACCGAGCTTTTGGGTGCGGACACCAACCGCATAGTAATGCTATGCGAGGACAACAACGGCTACCTTCGCACCATGCCCGAGCTTGACGAAAAGGATAAATTCAACTGGGGACTTTACTATCACTTCGACTATGTCGGAAGCCCCAAGACCTCGATGTGGATAAACACCATGCCGCTTCAGCGCACATGGGAGAATCTTACCACCGCCTATGAATACGGCGTTGACGACGCTTGGATTGTAAACGTCGGCGACCTGCGACCCATGGAGCTTCCTCTGAGCTACTTCATGGATTTAGCCTACAATTTTGAAAAGTACGGCACATCCAACCCCAACAACGTTTATGAATACACCGAAAAGTGGGTTAAAGAGCAGTTTGCATCCGAACCCGATATCACCGAAGAGGATATCAATACAATCACATCCCTGCTTTACGACTACACCTGGCTTAACGGCAACTGTAAGCCCGAAACCCTTAAAGAAGGCGGAGACACCTCCTACAGCATCCTGCACTATAACGACGCCGCTTCAAGGCTTGCGCTTATTGACAGCATAATCGAGCGGGCGGACGGAATCCTTGATAAGCTCAGTGAGAGCAGTCCGGCTTACACTCCTTATTATCAGCTGGTATACTATCCGGCAGTTGCTTCTGCAAACGTTGTCAGAATTCAGATAATGTACGGTATCAACAACCTTTACGCTCAGAGAAGGTCTACCCTTGCAAACACCTATTACGACCTTGTAAATAAGTATCTTAAGTACGACGAGGAGCTTACCGAAAAGTACATGACCCTCGGCGAAGACCTGAACGGTCTTAACAAGTGGTACGGCATGATAATCACCTCACCCGACTACTGCAAGCAGTATAAAGACCCTGTTCTGGGCAACGTCACCGCCAAGGCGCACATGAATTATTCCAGCTGGAACGGTGAATCCGCGGTTAAAATCACTCCCCAGAAGGTGGAAGCCGAGCAGGGCGCGCAGATGATAGTGGACATCCCGACCGAAAAGCGCGCATACAAGGCAGGAACCGCCACTCTCCCCGATTTTGAGTCCACCCAGAAGCAGGCGGTGGTTGTAAACCTGACCAACGGCGGCAATGAAGCGGTTGATTACAGCATAACCAACAACGACGATTTCATCATCATCGAGGGCGAGACAAGCGGCTCTTACCTTGTTTCCAAGAGCTTTACCGTCAAGGTCGACTGGTCTAAGGTATCGAGCGACAAGAGCGGCAAGATAACCGTAACCGGCGGCGACAGAACGGTTGATATCGCGGTAAATGCCAAGGCTGTAGACACCTCCAAGGCGAAGCTTACAAAGACCCACTTTATGTCGGACGGCTTAATATCCATCAAGGCGGACGATTACGCCGACAAGGGTGCTAAAAACGGCATAAGCTGGACTGTTCTTGAAGGCTACGGAAAGTCCAAGACCTCGGTCAAGATGCTTGAAACCCACACCAAGGCGTTCAAGGCGGGTGAGGGACCGTGGATAGAGTATAACTTCTATATCCCGCAGGACGGCGACTACAAGCTTACGGTCTACGCCGGTCAGGGCAACAACGTATCATTTGACGAGGGAACTCACCTCAACGCAGGAATACAGCTTGACGGCGGAGATATAAACGCGCTCAACATTCAGGGCGAGGGCTATGTTTCCGGCGTAAGCGGCGGATGGTATGCAGCCATCGAGCAGGGCGGAAGAAGATCCGAAACCGCTCTGACGCTGACCAAGGGCGAGCACACCTTAAGAATCTGGGGCATGGATCAAAATCTGGTATTGCAGAAGTTTGTTATCATGCCGGCGGAGGAAAACTTAAAGCCTTCGCTTATCGGCCCCGAGCCGACCTATAATACCTCGATGGGAGAGGTCGAGCAGAAGCAGGCACTTGCGCTTATTGTAAATGATTAATTGAAATATCAGGAAGGCAAATTTGCCTTCCTGATTGACTTTTTCGCACAAAGCCGCTATAATATGACTGTTTGATTACTGACATTAATGAAAGGACTTGCAGCATATATGCGAAAAATAGTAGACTGCCACTGCCATGTTTATCCCGATAAAATCGCCGCAAAGGCTTCGGAAAGCATAGGCAGATTCTATTCCGCCCCCATGCGCTACGACGGCAGGGTGGAAACGGTTAAGGAGCTTATAAAAAAATCGGGACTTACAAAATGCATAATCTTTTCGGTGGCGACAAAGCCCTCGCAGACCCGCTCTATAAACGAATTTATTGCGGGAACGGTTGCCGCCGATCCAGACATTTTCACGGGCTTGGGAACGGTTCACCCCGACAGCGAGGACATCAGGGGGGATATCGATCATCTTGTGTCGCTGGGACTTAAGGGCGTAAAGCTCCACGCCGATATCCAGCAGTTCAAGACGGACGATTACCGCTGCCTTAAGATATACGACATCTGCGAGAAAAAGGGGCTGCCCGTGCTTATGCACTGCGGCGACAATCGGTTCGACTTTTCAAACCCCAACCGCATAAAGCCGATTTTGGATATCTATAAGAATCTTACAGTTATCGGCGCACATCTGGGCGGCTATACCGTTTGGGAGGACGCACGGCGTGAGCTGAGCGGCTATGATAATTTCTATGTCGACTGCTCTTCAAGCCTGTTTGCATTTTCACCCGAAGAGGGCAAGGCGCTTATCGAGGCTTACGGCGCGGATAAGGTGCTTTTCGGCACCGATTTTCCCATGTGGGACCCGTCGGACGAGCTTGAGCGGCTGTATGCGTTGGGACTTGGTGAGGACGAGCTTGACAATATCCTATACAAAAACGCCAACCGGATTTTTGATTTGGGACTATAGTCAATATCAACAGGAATACGGCAAGAACTGCGGTAAAATTTATCTGAAATATCATGTTGACTTCGCAGATTTAAAGTGATATAATCTATTCAACAAATGCGATGACGAAGACGGAAATTCCAATTGACATCTTTCAGCGAGCCGGGCATGGTGGAAGCCGGCAGATATCGGGATGCTCCCATCACTTCCGAGCAGAAGGTCCGATAGCTTTATTATAAAGATAAAAGCGGGTAGGCGCCTTACGTGATGCTGCGTTAATGTAAAGGGCTTGTCAGAGCCTGAAAGCGGCTGAATATGTGCTGTCCATTATGGGATGGTGTCGGTTCGGCAATTTGAGTGGTACCGCGGGTTGAAGTAATTTCGCTCGTCTCAAAGAAATTTGAGGCGGGCTTTTTTGTCGCCTCACAAGCTGAAAGGAGAAAATATAATGACCGAAAATTCACAGACAAGACTGCTTGATATCGCCGCGCGTATAAAGGAAATGCGCGAGATAATGGGCTGGAGCACCAAGGAAATGGCTGACAAAACCGAAGTCAGCGAAGCGGAATACATAACCTACGAGGCGGCAGAAGCCGACCTTCCGTTTACCTTTATCCACAAGTGCGCACTGGCTTTTGATATCGACCTTACAGACCTTTTGGAGGGCAACAACGCCGCCCGCCTTTCATCCTACACGGTTACAAGAAAGGGAATGGGTCAGAAAACAGCCAAGGAGCAGGGTATAGATATTTCCAACCTGGCGCCCATGTTCCGCAACAAAATCGCCGAGCCTTACTGGGTTAAATACGAATACTCCGCAGCTCAGCAGAATCAGCCTATTCATCTTACCAACCACAGCGGACAGGAATTCGACCTTGTCATCAAGGGAAGCTTAAAGGTTCAGGTAGGTCCTCATATAGAGATTCTGCACGAGGGCGACAGCATCTATTACAACTCCTCAACCCCTCACGGTATGATAGCCGTTGACGGCGCCGACTGCACCTTTTTGGCAGTTGTTCTTCCCGGAGAGGACGTTAAGGAGGAAACCGTTAGGCAGAACGTCATTCAGGCGGGCAAGTCCGAAAAGCTTATCTGCGAGCAGAAGTTTGTTGACTGCATCGAGGACGAGTACGGCAGATTAAAGGATATCAAGTTCAAGAACCTTGAAACCTTCAACTTCGGCTTTGATATCGTGGATGAAATTGCGAATAGATACCCCGACAAGCTTGCAATGCTCCATGTCGACAAGCACCATGTTGAAAGAAGCTTTACCTTTAAGGACATTAAGCGCGCTTCCAACCAGACCGCAAACTATTTCCGCTCGCTGGGAATAAAGAAGGGCGACAGGGTAATGCTTGTTCTTAAGAGGCATTATCAGTTCTGGTACTGCATGGTTGCGCTTCACAAGCTGGGAGCTATTGCAATTCCCGCGACCAATCAGCTTAAAGAACACGATTTCAGCTATCGCTACAACGCTGCGGGAGTGTCGGCAATCGTCTGCACTGCCGACGGCGACACTGCGGATATCGCAATGCGTGCTGCAAAGGACTGTCCCAGCGTTAAGACCTTTATAATGGTAAACGGCGTGCGCGAGGGCTGGCACGACTTTAACAACGAATACTGCCTGTTCACCGGCAGATTCGACCGCCCCGAGGACTGCTCCTGCGGGGACGATACTGCGCTGATGTTCTTCACCTCCGGCACGACAGGCAACCCCAAGATGGCAGCCCACAAGCACACCTACGGTTTGGGTCACTTTGTAACCGCGAAGTATTGGCACTGCTGCCAAAGGGATGGACTTCACCTTACCATCTCGGACACCGGCTGGGGCAAATCGCTTTGGGGCAAGCTTTACGGTCAGTGGATGTGCGAGGGCGCGGTGTTTGTCTACGACTTTGACAAGTTCGACGCCAACGACATCCTGCCGATGTTTGCTAAATACCAGATAACTACCTTCTGCGCTCCCCCGACAATGCTGCGAATGATGATAAAGGAGGATCTTTCAAGGTTCGACCTTTCATCAATCAGGCATATGACCACCGCCGGAGAAGCGCTTAACCCCGAGGTTTCAAAGAAATTCAAGGAATACACCGGTCTTGAGATAATGGAGGGCTTCGGTCAGACCGAGACTACACTTATTATAGGCAACCTGTTCGGAACGGTGCCTAAGCTTGGCTCTATGGGCAAGCCCAGCCCGCAGTTCGATGTTGATATCGTCGATCCGGACGGCAACCCATGCGCAGCCGGCGAGGTCGGAGAAATCGTTATCAGAACCGACAAGGGCTCGCCCTGCGGATTATACAAGGGCTATTATCAGGACCCCGAAAAGACCGAGGACGTTTGGCACGACGGTATGTATCACACCTGCGACACCGCATGGCGTGATGAAGACGGCTACTTCTTCTATGTTTCCAGAATCGACGACGTTATCAAGTCTTCGGGCTACCGCATAGGTCCGTTTGAGATTGAAAGCGTGCTGATGGAGCTGCCCTACGTTTTAGAGTGCGGAGTTTCGGGCGCACCCGACGAGATAAGAGGTCAAGTTGTCAAGGCAAGCATAGTTCTTACAAGGGGAACAGTCCCCTCCGACGAGCTTAAAAAGGAGATTCAGCAGTATGTAAAGAGCCACACCGCTCCTTATAAGTACCCCAGAATCATCGAGTTCAAGGATGAGCTTCCAAAGACGATAAGCGGCAAAATCCAGCGCAATAAGCTCTGATTTTGGGGATTATCCCGCAAAATCGCGGTATTTTGGCTTTTAAGTGCCGCGATTTTGTGTAGTTATACAGTTGATTTTATCGCATAAAAGAGTTAAAATAGATGTATGTTAAAGCGCGGAAACGAAAAGGAGGCGGCGATGTGATAAGAACCAAGCGTGTCACCCTGTTTGCCGGTCATTACGGCAGCGGAAAGACCAATATCGCGGTGAATTATGCGGAGTATCTGCACAAGTCCGGCTTTGAAGTAGTTATCGCCGACCTTGATATTGTAAACCCCTATTTTCGCACCAAGGACAGCGCAGAGCGGCTTGAAAACTCGGGAATAAGAATCATCTCTCCCGAATACGCCAATTCAAACGTTGACCTTCCCGCCCTGCCGAGCGAGCTTTACGGAGTTGTGGAAAACCGCTCCGCCCACGCCGTTTTAGACATCGGCGGCGACGACAGGGGAGCATATGCGTTGGGAAGATTTACGCCGTATATCTTAGAAGAAAACGACTACGAGATGATATTCGTTGCAAACTTCTGCCGTCCGCTTACACAAACCCCCGAAGAAGCCTTAGAGGTCATGCGCGAGATTGAAGCTGCCGGTGGAATAGGGTTTACGGCAATCGTCAACAACACGAATTTAGGAAGAGAAACCACCCCAAAGGTTGTTTACAGCAGCGCTTCAAAGGCGCAGCGGCTTTCCGAGATTTCGGGGCTTCCGGTGTTGTTCACATCTGTGGAGGATAAAATCGCGGCGGAGTTTGATATGAATGATGTCTTCCCGCTGAAGCTACAGAAAAGGTATTATGATATTTAAATAAAGGAGATAATCTAATGGCAAAGGTAACTTTTAAAGAGGATATCTGCAAGGGCTGCGGCTTATGCGTTGACGCCTGCCCTAAAAAGCTTCTGATTATCGCAAAGGATAAGATCAATAAAAAGGGTCATTCTCCGGCGGCGATAACCGATATGTCCAAATGTATAGGATGCGCATTCTGCGCGACCATGTGTCCCGACTGCGTTATAACCGTTGAAAAGTAAAGGAGCTTTAAGTTATGTCAGAAAAGGTACTTATGAAGGGCAACGAGGCTATTGCCGAAGCTGCCATAAGAGCGGGCTGCCGCCACTATTTCGGCTACCCCATAACCCCTCAGACCGAGGTTGCGGCATACATGGCAAAGCGTATGCCCAAAATCGGCGGAACATTTTTGCAGGCAGAGTCTGAAATAGCCGCTATTAATATGGTTTACGGCGTTGCCGCGGCAGGTCTAAGGGCGATGACATCATCCTCCAGCCCCGGGGTTTCGCTGAAGCAGGAGGGCATAAGCTACTTAGCAGGCTCGGATCTGCCGGCACTGATTGTAAACGTTCAGCGAGGCGGTCCCGGTCTGGGAGGAATCCAGCCCTCGCAGTCGGACTATTTCCAGGCAACCAAGGGCGGCGGACACGGCGACTATCACCTGATAGTTTTAGCTCCCGCTTCTGTTCAGGAGATGGCAGATCTTACCGCAAAGGCTTTTGATTTGGCGGATAAATACAGAATGCCTGCTATGATTTTAGCGGACGGCACTATGGGTCAGATGATGGAGCCGGTGGAGCTTCCCGAAGAGACTAATTCATCCGTCGAAAAGCCTTGGGCGCTTACCGGAACCAAAAATCAGCGCGAGCATAATATAGTCAACTCGCTATACTTAGTCCCCGAAAAGCTTGAAAAAATCAACTTTGAAAGATACGAAAGATACAAGACCGTTGAGCAGAACGAGGTAATGTACGAGTCCTATATGATGGATGACGCGGAGCACTGCATAGTAGCCTTTGGTATCGCGGCAAGAGTTGCTAAAAACGCCATCACCACGGCGCGTGAAAAGGGAATAAAGGTCGGAATGATCCGCCCGATAACCCTTTGGCCCTTCCCGCAGAAGGCTATTGCGGAAGCTGCTAAGCAGGTAAAAGCATTCATATCGGTAGAGCTTTCTATGGGTCAGATGATAGAAGATATCAGGCTGAGCGAGAACTGCGCAAAGCCTTGTTATCTTTGCAACCGCGCGGGCGGAATGATCCCCTCGCCGGAGGATATTATGGAAACTATAAATAAAGTAGTGGGAGGTAACAACTGATGGTAGTTTTTGATAAGCCCAAGGCGCTTACAGACGCGCCGCTGCACTATTGCCCGGGCTGTACACACGGCATTATTCACCGTCTTGTTGCCGAGGCTATAGACGAGCTTGGCATTTTAGGTGATACAATAGGCGTTGCACCGGTCGGATGCGCCGTTATGTCCTACGATTATTTCAGCTGCGATATGATAGAAGCCGCACACGGCAGAGCTCCTGCCGTCGCAACAGGCTTAAAGCGTGCAAGACCCGAGAATATCGTTTTTACATACCAAGGAGACGGCGACCTTGCCTCCATCGGTATGGCGGAAACGGTTCACGCGGCTACAAGAAACGAGAATATCACGGTAATATTTGTAAACAACGCAATCTACGGCATGACAGGCGGTCAGATGGCTCCTACCTCTTTACCAGGTCAGGTAACACAGACATCGCCATATGGCAGAGACGTTAAGACAGTAGGCTTCCCGATAAAGATATGCGAGCTTCTTTCCTCGCTGGACGGTCCCGAGTTTATTCAGAGAGTGGCTGTAAACAATGTAAAGAATGTCTTGGCGGCAAAGAAAGCCATCAAGAAGGCGTTTGAAAACCAGATTCAGGGCAAGGGCTTTTCGCTGGTAGAGGTTATATCCTCCTGCCCGACCAACTGGGGAATGACTCCTCAAAAGGCTCTTGAATGGATAGATACCAACATGATTCCTTACTACCCCTTGGGAGTATATAAAGACCGCTCTGCAAAGGAGGACAAGTAATATGTACACACAAATCCTTATAGCAGGCTTCGGCGGTCAGGGAATACTGTTCGCCGGCAAATGCTTGGCGTATCAGGGACTTATGGAGGGCAAGGAGATAAGCTGGCTTCCATCATACGGTCCTGAAATGCGCGGCGGCACGGCTAACTGCTCTGTAATCGTGGCAGATACTCCGGTAGGCTCGCCGATAGTCTCCAATCCCGATATACTTGCCGTGATGAATCTTCCATCGCTGGATAAGTACGAAAACGCGGCAGTACCTGGCGCAAAAATCTTTGTCGATTCCACGCTGATTGAAAGAAAGCTTGCACGAACCGATGTCACCGCTTACTACATTCCGGCGACCGGAATGGCAAGAGAAGCGGGAATCCCCACCCTTGCCAACATGATTTTAATAGGCAAGCTTATAAAGGAGACAGGAGTCGTAAGCTTTTCGGACATCCGCAAAGGTCTTGAAAAGGTTGTCTCTGCGCGTCATGCAGACCTGTTGGAGCTTAATTTAAAGGCTTTGGAAGCCGGATATAATTACGAAGGGTAATAATAATTTTATACAGAATTTAAAACAGGAGTTGATATTTTATGCTTAACATTCGCATTGAAAAGACTACTTCACCCAAGGCAAAGCCTGCAAAGGGCGCAAAGCTCGGCTTTGGTCACATCTTCACCGACCACATGTTTGTAATGAACTACGACGAGGGTCAGGGCTGGCACGACGCAAGGGTTGTACCTTTCGGCAACATAACCCTTTCTCCTGCCGCAATGGTATTCCACTACGGTCAGACCATGTTTGAGGGCTTAAAGGCATATAAGGGCGCAAACGGCGAGGTATACCTCTTCCGCCCCGACATGAACGCTAAAAGAGCCAACAATTCCAACGACCGTTTGTGCATACCCAGAATTCCGGAGGATGATTTTGTTCAGGCGATAAAGGCTGTTGTAGACGTTGACAGAGACTGGATTCCCGAAGAGCCAGGCACATCGCTTTACATCAGACCGTTCATCATCTCCACCGACGATCATCTGGGCGTTGCTCCCTCCAAGAGCTATCTGTTCATGGTAATTCTTTCTCCCTCCGGTGCATATTACGAAAGCGGACTTGCCCCCGTCGGCATATGGATAGAGGACGAGTATGTAAGAGCGGTAAGAGGTGGTATAGGATATGCCAAGACCGGCGGCAACTACGCCGCGTCCTTAAAGGCTCAGGTAAAGGCTCATGACGACGGCTATTCTCAGGTTTTGTGGCTGGACGGCGTTGAAAGAAAGTATATCGAAGAAGTCGGCGCAATGAACATCGTCTTCAAAATCAACGGCAAAATAGTAACTCCTATGCTCAACGGCTCTATCCTGCCCGGAATCACAAGAAACTCTGTTTTAGAGCTTTGCCGCAGCTGGGGCTATGAGGTTGAGGAAAGAAAGATTTCGGTTGACGAGCTTATCGAAGCTGCCCATTCGGGAGCGCTCGAAGAAGTCTGGGGAACAGGCACCGCGGCGGTTGTATCTCCCGTAGGAAAGCTCAGATA
>USEH01000037.1 GCA_900553675.1 uncultured Ruminococcus sp.
TATTGGCTTGTTATCAGCTCTCGATTGAAGATGTGACGGATAGGTTGATTTTACATCCAGATCATGACGAGGAGGATCTGGATGACCTGATAGGGGGGATAGATGATTGAGAGCATCTTTGGATACCAATGCTATAATCCATTTCTATCAAGCCGGACTTCAGAATATTTTGTTTACATTTTTTGATGAAGGCGTGTTTATCTACGAACAAATCCGTGAGGTTGAATTGGAACATCATGGTCAGGAAGTTCTGTCACAGATCGATGCGGATATCGTTGCAGGACGGATTGAAGTGTACACGGATCAAAAACTGAAAGAGTTACAAGTCTACAAAATATTTGAGAATAATGTAAATGAGAACAGATATTTGTATGGGACAGGTGATTTGGGCGAGGTGGGTTCAAGAATCTTATGCGAGCTATTATTAAGGGACGGCATAGATATAAGAGACAGGCACCTCGATTGCGGCTGCATGATATATTCCGCCGAGCAGGACGTCCACGCGGGCGGCTCGGGCTGCGGATGTGCGGCAAGCATGCTCTGCGGGCATTTTCTGCCGGAGATAAAGGCGGGCAGGCTTAAAAATATCCTGTTCGCGGCGACCGGCGCACTGCTGTCCCCAACCTCCAGTCAGCAGGGAAAAAGCATACCCGGGATATCCCATCTGGCGTGGATATCTCATGAAAAAGAAATTAAGCAGAGCTAAAGGAAGTGAAAAAATGCAGTATTTATGGGCTTTTTTGATAGGCGGACTTTTGTGCGCGATAGGTCAGGTGCTTATTGACTACACCAAGCTAACCCCGGCAAGGATACTTGTTGCATACGTTGTTGTGGGAGTGATTCTGGGCGGCGTGGGATTGTATGTCCCGCTCGCGGAATTTGCGGGAGCTGGCGCAACCGTGCCGCTTACAGGCTTTGGAAATCTTTTGGCAAAGGGAGTGCGGGAAGCGGTGGACGAAAAGGGCTTTTTGGGTGTGTTCACCGGCGGACTTACCGCCTGCGCGGCAGGCATAACCGCGGCGATGGTTTTTGCCCTGCTGATGGCGCTTTTGTTCAGACCGCGCTCGAAAAGCGATAAATAGAAAAATCCGGCTTACGCGATTATTGCATAAGCCGGATTAGTTCAAAACAAATCAAACTTTCAAAAACAAAAAACTAAAAAGTTCGCCAGCCTTTCAAGGCTGCAGGGTCGAGGGGCAGAGCCCTCGCAGGGTCTTGGGGCAGCGCCCCAAGTCGCGCTCCGCAGAGCGCGAAATCCCCAGCGCAGCGAAGCGCAGGAGAGGGAACAAAAACAGTCCGGTGGACTGTTTTTGTGTGGGAGAACCCTCGCCGGGGGTTCCCCTATGGGCGCACGGAGTGCGTCCATGACTGCACAAAGTATTAGTTCAAACCATACTCAAATACAACAATAAAAGTAGTAATTCACCTCATCAGCAAACCACCATCTCCCAAGCAAAAGGAAGCAAATCCCTCGCCTTGACATTGATAAGCTTTCTGCCGTCAAAATTTTCGTGCAGAACGTCCAAGCCCATTTTTGCCGTCGCTGTCTTTTTTGACTTTCTCATGATAAGCATAGTATATGCACCAATAGAAAATCATAGCCGCAATAACGCAGACGGCTGCCAGGATGTGTCCCGTAAATATATTTATAACCGCGCATATCAGCAAAAATGCCGAAAATGCCAGAAGCAGATTGAATATGCGCTTATCCTTTTTAGACATTATATCCTCCCCCATATACATCAGGGCGAAAGCTCAAAGCCTCCGCCCCATATATTTACTATCAATTTCGGGATTATCCCAAAACAACCTTGACCGTGTTCTTGTCGCTCATCTTGTCGGCAGGAATCAGGCAGCCCTCAAGCTTTTCACCGTTGAGCCAGAGCTCTTTAACTCCCGATTCAACGTGAGCGGAGTTGTCAACCTCGATGTCGAGGTGATGACCGCGGAAGTTCTTGGAGATGGTAAAGCCGTCCCACTCGCTGGGAATAGCAGGGCTTACAACAAGTCCTTCGGCGTTCGGGCGCATACCGCAAATACCCTCGATGCAGCCAACCATGACGGTCGAAGCGGTACCGGTGAGCCAGTGAACATGCGCTCTGCCCTCGAACGGAGAAGCGGTCGATTCAACAAACTGTCCATGAACATAAGGCTCGATAACTCTTATCTCCGCCTTGTCGTTCATAGAAGCGGGAGAGCTTTCAAGGAAGTATTCAAACGCGCGGTTGCCGTGCCCGAGCAAGGATTCGGCAAGGATAAGCCAGCCCTGCGACTGCGAGAAGATACCGCCGTTTTCCTTGGTGTCGGGGTTGAAGATGTGCATTATCGCGCCGCCGAACATATGCTTGATGTAAGGCGGATCCAAAAGCTTAACGCCGTACTTGGTGTTGAGGATTGAGTGAACGCTTTCCATAGCCTTGTCAGCCTGCTCGCGGGATGCAAATCCGGAGATAACCGCCCAGCTCTGCGGGTTCAGCCACATGTTGGCTTCGGGGTCGCTCTTTGCGCCTACTACCACGCCGTCCTCGCGGATGCCTCTTATAAATCTGTCCTCGTCCCAGCATTTTGCAAGCGATTCGCCAAGCTTGGGCTGAACCTTGTCGAGATATTCGATATATGCGGCATCGTTTCTCTCGGCCGCAAACTCGCGCATGATGTTCATTGCATAGTAAAGCTGGAAGGCAACAAAGGTGGATTCGCCCTTTGCTCCCATTCTTAAGCAGTCGTTCCAGTCGGCATAGAGTCCTGCGGGCATTGCGTGCGCACCTAAGCGCTCCATCGAGAAGTTTATAGCCCTCTTTAAGTGGTCGTAAACGCTGTCGCTTCCGCCGTTGGCGTAAAGAATTTCTTCGTCTAAGAACGCCTTGTTGCCGCTTTCGCCGATGTACTTGTAAACCGTCGGGAACAGCCACAGAGCGTCGTCGGCACGGTATGAGGGGTGTCCTGTAGCCTGAACGTATGAAGCCTGATCGGGGGTGTCCTCATGACCGGCATTGTGGTTGAACTTAACTAAGGGGAGTCCGCCGCCGTTGTCGACCTGTGCGGAGATCATAAAGCGGATCTTGTCAAGAGCCATTTCGGGGTCGAGATGGATTATGCCCTGAATGTCCTGAACGGTGTCGCGGTAGCCGTAGCCGTTGCGCAGTCCGCAGTAGATAAGTGAAGCCGCACGGCTCCATGTAAAGGTGATAAAGCACTGGTAGGAGTTCCATACGTTTATCATGTTGTTGAACTCCTCGCTCGGGGTTTTTACGGAGAAGTTTTCAAGCTTTGAGTGCCAGTAGTCCTTAAGCTCGGCGACCTCCTGCTCAACGGTTCCGGAGTTTACGTATCTCGAAAGAATCATATTTGCGGCGGCATTGTCGCGCTGACCCAGTACATATATAAACTCCTTGGTTTCGCCGGCAGCAAGGGTGATGTCCGACTGAAGCGCACCGCAGGCGTTGGAGTTGTAGTTTAAAACGTTGTCGCACTTGCCCGATTCAACCGCGATGGGGTTTGAATAGGTGCGATATGCGCCGATAAAGCTGTCTAAATTGCCGTTGTAGGCGGAAACAGGCTGGTTTGCAAGACCAAAGAAGCGCTCGCGGTGGTTGGAGCCCGTTGAGTCCTTGCCGGAGTTTTCGTTTATGTGCTGCAAAATCTTGTTGCCCTCAAAGGTGGTGCGGGTGATGAACAGGGTATACTGCAAATTAACCTGATCCTGCTCGTAGTTGTTTTCGTTGGTAAATTCGCAGAAGCCGTAAACCGAGAGGTTTCTGGGCTTGTCGGAGAGATTGGTGACCTTCGCCCGCCAAACCTCATAGGTGCAGTTCATGGGAACGTAATAGGTTACCTCCGACTTGATGTCGGCGTATTCCGAGGTGATAACGGTGTAAGCCGTGCCGTGGCGGCACTCGTTTTTGTAAGAATCCAGAGGCTTGCCCACAGGCTGCCATGTTGCCGACCAGTAGTCGCTTGAATCGTTATCCCTTATGTAGATATATCTTCCGGGCAGAGCCATGTTTGAGTTGAAGCGATAGCGGATGATTCTTCCGTTCGCGCCCGACTGAACAAAGCTGTAGCCCCCTGCGTTGTTGGAAACGATAGCGCCATAAGCCGGCGAGCCGAGATAGTTGCACCATGGTGCGGGAGTATTCGGCTTGGTTATAACGTATTCCTTGTTTTCAAGATCAAAATAACCGTACTGCATAATATTACCTTTCCTTTCATATCGGCTTAAAGCTGTCCCGAATCCTTGCTTATATGCACATTGGCACAAGCCTACAGCCTGTTTTTGTGATTTTGCCGTCCCGACATTTGCGCTTCGGGGCGTTTTCCCTATAATTGCCGTGAAAAACCGAACGAGCGGTACACAGCTATCAATTAATTATAGCATTTTTCCGGACTGTTGGCAAGGGGATCACAAAGGATTTCTTAACATATTCTCGGAATTTATTGATGTTTTCACCATAGCGTTTAACTCTCACACAAAAAAGCGTCAGCCGAAGCCAAATGCTCCGACTGACGCTTGCGGTTATTTTAGATTGTTGAGTTTTGCACGGCTGATGATTTTTGCATAGTCCTTGTAGGCAACGTTCTGGTCAAGCCGTCCGGGGTACACTCCGGGCAGAACCACCGACGAGCTGTACTGCCATATGCCTAAAATATCGTGGGTGTAAAGCTCATTCCGCCTTTCCTCCGAGGTGTAGCAAGCCAGCCAGACGTCGAAGTGGCGAAGGCGTTCCATATCGAGATAGTTCTTTATGAAGTTTGCGCCTGAATAAAGCATGGTGTAATATCCCGCTCTTTCGGCATTTTGCATAAAGTCAAGAGCTAAATCTGTGCATTTATCCCTGCCAAGCCTTTTCTGCGCGTCGCTTTCAATGTCGAGGCAGACGGGGTAATCAAGCCGTTTTGGGGCTATTGTCTTCAGGAAAAAGTCTGCCTGACTCTTTGCCTGCCTTTCGTTTTTTGCCGTCAGATAGTGATACGCCCCGATGTGCAGACCAGCCTTCTGCGCAGCTTTATAGTGGCTGTCAAAGGATTTGTCCATCGACAGCCCTATCGAAGCCCGCAGTATAACAAAGTCGTAGCCGGATTGCTTAAGCTGGAAAAAGTCCACGCGGGAGTTTCCGTTTTTATCTGCCTGCCATTTTGAAACGTCGATTCCCTTAATCCTGTCTGCCATTTTCGCAGCCTCCGTCTTCTGAGTGTTTTTTAAGTACATCGATCATCCTGATTATCACCTTGGGTATCGGAATCCCCATAAGCCCCGCGTTTTCGATTATGGACAACGCCTCGTTAGCGACAAAGGCGATAACAACGGCGTCGCGGATGTAATGCGTTCCGATAGCCATATCAAGACGTGTTGCAACCAGCACAACAAGCAGTGTAACGCCCTTGCGGCAAAGTCCCTTCCAGCCCGCGCGGCTTTCAAGCGAGCCGTTCGGTGACTTGTTTGAGGCATGAAACACCCCCGCAACTATCAAGCCGGTGATGTAGTCGACAGCCATAAAAATTAAAAGCGTAACTATCGCGTCGTCCCACCCGCCGAAAAGCGAGGTTAAAAGGCTTCCCAAAACTCCGATGATTGTGTAAAATAAGTTCTTCATTATTATATGCGACCTCTGTTGTAATGGATTCTGTTCTGCCGGACTATCTGCTAACGTATTTGTTGTAGATAATCTTTCCGCATATAAGGCTGTCTGAGGTTACGCCGGATATGTAAGGATTCAGAGCCTTAACCGTATCCTCCGAATTAACCGTCCACACCTCGAGCGGGATGTTTTCGGCAATCATTCTTGCAACGATTTCATCGGTAACGCCGTCATAGCTTGCGTCAAAGAATATCTCGCAGCCAAGCTTGCGGATATTCTTCATGTAGCTTATCTTTGCGTCGGTGTCTGGCACATGAAGATATCCTATTCTTGCGCTGTGGTCGTAATCCGCTATTGTATTCAGAAAATCGATGTTGAAGGATATCCAGCTTACCTTGCCTTCCATGCCGTACTTCTTAACGGTATCAACAAGCAGATGCAGCTGATTAGCCGTATATGCTCCGTTTGATTTCAGCTCGATGTAGGGGTGCAGTCCCAGCGAGCGGCAGAGCCTTATAAACTCCTTAAAGTTGGGTATCTTTTCATTGGCATAGTCTGCCGACTTCCAACTTCCGAAATCGTAGGCTCTGAGCTGCTCGTAGGTCATTTCGGAGATGGTTCCGGTTCCGTCGGAGCAGCGGTCGATTGTGGCATCGTGCGAAAGCACCGGCACGCCGTCCTTTGTAAAGCTTATGTCCGCCTCAACGTAGTTAAATCCCATAAGCTTGGATAAGCGGTAGGCGGCAAGGGTGTTTTCAGGAGCGGAGGTGCTGTAGCCGCGGTGATTTACCGAGCGAATTATCCTGTCGTAATCTGTAGACGTTTCCGCCTTGTTCAAAATAATTTCAGCCATTTTACTGCTCCTTTCTGTATATTCTAACCGCAGAGACGGTAATGCTGTAGAAGCTGTCCGCATATCCGCCTATGGCAAAGCCCGAATATATCGCCTGCCATGAAACGTTTGATTTTCCTACAAGCACACCGCCGACATACATCGAGAAATAACCTTTGTCGTCCATTTCAAGGCGGACGGTTTTGCCGTTGAACAGATTCTTGTCATTGCTCAGATCATTGCCCCAGTTGCCGAAGTAAAATGCCCAGTTACCGGTTTGATGACGGTATACCAAGCCCGCGGCGATAGCACCGGCATCGGGATTTTCGTAGAACATAAAGCATCTTCCGTGCTTGCCGGCTTCCATTTTGCCTTCTGCCGACGCAACGTCTATTTCAATCGCGCTTCCGGGGGTTATAAGGCCGTAGCCCAGAGCGCACCTTGCGTCCGCCTTGCCAACCGTAAGGCCGGAGGAATCAAGCGTGCAGCCTGTGTTTACCGCTGTAAATCCGGCAATTGAATCGGTCATGCTTCCGGATGTAAAGTCCCAGCTGTTTGTAAGCTTTAATGGGATTTCGGGATCTACAGGGTCAACCGGCGGCTGGTAGCTAAGCTCATCCGCGCTGTAAACATCAGTTGAGTACTTTGAAAAGTCCGAAGTGCCTATGCCAACGTTTTCGTACAGGTCACCCTTGATTCCGTCAAGGCTGGTCATCTTTTTTATGGCTTCGCCGGTGGCTTTGGCGTCTGCCGCAAGACCCTCCACGGTGAGAGTGGGGTCAACGCTTATGCTTGTTCCGCCCTCGCCTATTCCGGCGGTAACGTATAGCGTGTTTCCCGATACCTTAAGTCCGGGACCTATTATGTAGTTTGGCATTTTATTTTTTGCCTCGTTCAGGCTTGCAAACACCTCGGCTATGATGTCCATGCTTTCCGGTTCCTGCGAAATATCATCTCCGGAATATGTGGAGCGCTCGACAGTAACATTAAACGAGGTTGTGGTAAGCTTGTCTCCGTCAGTTCCGATTATGGATACGTCGCAGCAAAGCTCGCCCTCAAGCTCCAATGCCCAGCTGTTCAGCGGGACTTTTACTGTGCCGTCGGGATTTACCGAGCCCGAAAATGCCTTGGCTGTGTCGTCCGGTCGTCTTACGTTTATCAGCACCGTACATCCCTGCGGGACGATAACAGCTCTGCCGCGATTTGTAATATGCACCTTCAGATAACGCGATTTCGTGTCGAACTGCTTTGCCGTAACACTGCACGACCGGTTGTCGC
This sequence comes from uncultured Ruminococcus sp., assembly GCA_900553675.1. Taxonomy (GTDB): domain Bacteria; phylum Bacillota; class Clostridia; order Oscillospirales; family Ruminococcaceae; genus Faeciplasma. The sequence goes on from USEH01000037.1 coordinate 7,690, forward strand.
GGGTCACGTCTGCAGTTATGTCGAATATTGCTTCCGGCATTTAGTCTATCATTCCTTTCATAATTAAAATCCGCACAAAAACGCAAATGCCGGTTCCTGCTTTCGGCATAGCGAATTTGTGCGGTGGTGCCAAATACTTGAAAGCCGTACTCTTTCAAGCTTTTGGCAATTTGTTCTTGTCAGATAGAACATACGTTCTAATTACTATAATACTCATTTTTCTGAAAATGTCAAGAGGTAATTTTAATTTTGCGTACAAATATGTGTACAGATGAAAAAACTCCCCCGCAAAAGCAGGGGAGCAGAGCATATACAGTGCAGTTATTTACTTTTTACCGCTTTTTCTGCGAAGCAGAACAACCACCGCAACAACTACAGCAACTGCAACAACAGCTATCAGGATGACAAATACTGTCGTTCTGTCGGAAGACTTTATCGGAGCGGGAGCGGCTGCAAAATCATCCTCGGAATAAATGCCATCAAACTGCCATGTGTCGAAATTGACATATCCTCGGTTTACGCTTACATCAAAGGTGAAATAAAGGTCATGAACTCCGCTTGCACCGGATATATCACAGCTGACGGTTTTAAACGCCTCGTCATCCTCGCCCTCCGGCAGAGTTACCGAGCCGATTATTTCGCCGTCGGGAGAATCAAGCCTTATGTTTATGGTGCCTTCTGCCCTGACAGCACACGCGGAAGCGGTGAAGCCTGTTGCTTTTTCGGCAAAGTTCACTCCGGCAACCTTGATGTAATCGTCCTTGCTCGCCTTGGTGACGTATATTCGGTTTTCGCCGCGGACGGTTTTAATTCCCTTTTCAAAGCATATAGTCTCCGCTTCGTTGGGCTTGTAGGGGTTGAAGTATTCGATCTGGTCGGGACCTTCGCGGGTGGGGTCGATATGGGGGATCGAGCCGTCCGAGCCGAATTTGAACTCCTCAATAGCTCCCGAACGGGTAAAGCCTCCTCCGCCCTCTAAGTCGCCGGTGTGGTAGGGGAAATATGCGTGTCCCTTGTATTCGATTATGCCTGGATGGATTGTAAAGCTGGTGGGGCAGTTATCCATTATCCTGCCCTGATACTTCCACGGACCGATGGGGGAGTCGGAGGTGGAATAATCAATAGTCTCCGGAATGCCCGAAGCAGCGTATACCATGTAGTAGGTGCTGTTTCTTTTGTAAATCCAAGGACCCTCGGTGTAAAGCGAATCCGCATTCTCGTTGGAGCCGAACTGCTCGCTGGTCATGTTGGTGGCGGTTATTTCGCCGTCAAGCTCTATCATGTTTTTCTTAAGCTTTACATAATGCAGAGTAGGGTTGCCGAAGTAAAGGTAAGCCTGACCGTCGTCGTCAATCAGAACGGTGGGGTCGATATAAGCCCAGTCGGGACCACACAAAGGCTTGCCGATAGCGTCCTTAAATGGACCTGTGGGCGAGTCGGAAACGGCAACGCCTATCGCCCTTGCTCCGCCGGCAGCGGTCGTTGAAAGGGTGACATAGAGATAGAATTTGCCGTCCCGCTCAACGCATTGAGCCGCCCAGCAGGAGTCGGGGTCTGCCCATTCAAAATCGGTGTATGAAAGCACTGCGCCGTGATCCACCCAGTTTTTCATATCGGTGGTGGAATAGCCCCGCCAGTCGGTCATGGTGAAGTAGGATGCGCCGTCGGCGTCGTGTCCGGTGTAGAAATAGAATGTATCGTTATACACCATCGGAGCGGGGTCGGGGGTGTAGGCGGTCTGAACAATGGGGTTTTCGGCGTGTGCAACCGTAATCGGAAGCGCCGCGCAGATTGTCGCAAACGAAATAACAGCCGCAAGCGCGGTTTGCAGGAATTTTTTAAGCATTTATATCATCTCCACAAAAATATCCGAATTATGCTTTGCGTATATATTAAATTATACAATGCTTTTTCAGCTGTTGTCAATGACGCAAACCCTATTATTGATTGACTTTTAATGCGATATGTAGTATAATCCAATCAGATAAAGGTCGCAGCGACTATGGGGAGGGCTTGCATGGAATACTGGTATTTGTATTTTATAGTGATATATCTGTGCATTATCCTGCCGGCACTGAACAGAAACACTGCCCGCCGCATAAAAAAGAATAAAATGAGATTAATACTAATTTCCCATAAAAGTGTAACTGTAAAATCGCCACAAAACCGCTGTGCGATGGGTTTTGCGGCGATTTTACAGACACTTTTTAATGGGAAATAAGTATAAACCCGATGTCCAACGAAATTTTAAAGAGATTTATCGGAAAAAAGTGCTACATTATGTCTTACAATTCCTCGTTTGGGGAAACGGTCACGGTTGACGACGTTTCGGAAAACTGGGTGTCCGTCACCGCCAGGGACGGAAGCGTTAAGGTAATCAACACGGACTATGTAGTAAGCGTGTCGGAAAATCCCGAAAAGAAAAAGAAGAATTGATCAAGCATTAAGCCGTCCGGAGAAGTTTTGCTCTTCAGACGGATTTTTTTGTATTTAGATATTGAAATATGTGGCAAAATGCTGTATCATGTAAATAATATACATGGGAGGTTGCGGCAGATGTTTTCAAAAATAAAAAGTATAGGACTTTTCGGAATGAACGCTTTCGGCGTGGACGTTGAGGTTGAGGTAAGCAGGGGCGTTGAAAGGTTTGAAATAGTGGGCTTGGCTGATATAGCCGTAAGAGAATCCAAGGAGAGGATAGCCTCGGCATTCCGCTCTTCGCAGATCAATTTCCCCAAGGGCAGGGTTACTGTTAATCTTGCTCCGGCAGACGTTAAAAAGTCCGGCTCGGCTCATGACCTTTCGATTGCCGTTGCGATACTTGCGGGTATGTGCGAGATAAACGACGAGGACTTTGCCGACTCCGCCTTTGTCGGAGAGCTTTCGCTGGGCGGCGAGGTAAGGGGAGTGCGTGGAGTGCTGCCAATGGCACTGTATGCCATGGAACACGGAATAAAGCGGCTTTTTGTGCCGAGTGAAAACGCCTTTGAAGCTTCAGTCGCGGAGGGCCTCAAGGTTTACGGCGTGAATACCTTAAGGCAGCTGCTGGATTATGCCACCGGCTCGGAAACGATAGCCCAAAGCCATACGTCCCCGACATAAAGGACTACGACGACCCGCTCGACTTTGCCGATGTAAAGGGTCAGCAGTACGCCAAAAAAGCGCTTGAGGTCGCCGCATGCGGAGGACACAACGTTATTATGATAGGCTCGCCGGGTTCCGGCAAGAGCATGCTTGCAAAGCGTATGCCCTCCATCCTGCCCAGAATGAGCTTTAAAGAGTCTATCGAAACCACCAATATCTATTCGATAGCGGGACTTATCGACCCCGAATCCCCGCTGATAACCGTCCGCCCCTTCCGCTCGCCGCACCACACCGTTTCCTCGGCTGGACTGTCCGGCGGAGGAAGCGTTCCACGCCCGGGCGAAATATCCCTTGCACACAACGGCTTGCTGTTTTTAGACGAGCTTGCCGAGTTTGAGCGTCCCACTCTTGAAATACTAAGACAGCCCATCGAGGACGGCAGGGTTACAATATCCCGCGCGGCTGGAACTGTGACCTACCCCTGCCGGATCATGATAATCGCCGCTATGAACCCCTGCCCCTGCGGCTATTACGGGCATCCCACCAGAAAATGCGTGTGCTCGCCCAAGCAGGTTTCGCAGTATCTTTCAAAGGTTTCTGGTCCGCTGCTCGATAGGTTTGATATGCACATCGAGGTCGCTCCGGCTGATTACGATAGCATATCCTCGGGCGCAAAGGCAGAGCCAAGCGCCGTAATCCGCGAGCGGGTGCAGCGCGCAAGAGACATCCAGCAAAAACGCTTTGCCGGAACGGACATAACCTGCAACGCACAGATAACCTCGGATATTCTTCACGAGGTCTGTCCTGTAACTCCCGAAGCTGACGGCATATTAAAGCAGGTGTTTGACAGCTTGGGACTGTCCGCGCGGTCATACGACAGGATATTAAAGGTGTCGCGAACCATCGCCGACATGGACGGCTCGGAGGTTATCGACCGCAAGCACATAGCTCAGGCGGTGAGATACCGGTGTCTTGACAGAAAGTATTACGGATGACGGCATACTATGCGGCTATTGACAACCGCCGCCGCTGATGTTATACTGATTTTAAGTCAAAAACTAATACTATGCGTAAATGCAAAATGGTATTATACATTTCGACAAATTTTTTAATATTAAAGGGGAGCTTGATATGACCGAAAATCAACTTTTGCAGCTTTTAGACGATATGACTTTAGACGAAAAGATAGACCAGCTTTGTCAGCTTCACGGCGGCTTTTACGGCAACCATATGGCACTGACAGGTCCCGAACAGGCGTTTGACATCCACGACAGCCGGCAGTACAAGGTTGGAAGCATATTAGGCGAGTGCGGCTTTGAGCATCTTAAAAAGATTCAGGACGGATTTATCGCCCATCAGCCCCACCATATCCCCGCTATATTCATGGCTGACGTGATTCATGGCTTCCGCACGGTTTTTCCCGTTCCGATAGCTCAGGGGGCAAGCTTTAACCCCGAACTTACCGAAAAGATAAGCGAAGCCGCCGCAAAGGAATGCTCCGCCGCGGGACTTCATGCAACCTTTGCGCCGATGGCAGACCTCTGCCGCGACAGCCGCTGGGGAAGAGTTATGGAGGGCACCGGCGAGGACGTATATCTCAACTCCCGCTTTGCCGAAAGCGCGGTAAAGGGCTTTCAGGGGGATAACTGCGGTGAAAAGGGCAGAATAGCCTCCTGCGTAAAGCACTTTGCAGGCTACGGCGGAGCTACTGCCGGCAGGGATTACAACGCTTTGGAGGTCGGCGAACGCTCGCTTGCGGAGGATTATCTTCCGTCATATCACGCCGCAATTAACGCGGGTGCAGAGCTTGTTATGACCTCGTTCAACACGATAGACAGGCTTCCCGCAACTCTGTCCCGCAAGCTAAATCGCGATATCCTGCGGGATAAATTCGGCTTTGAGGGAGTTCTTATAACCGACTACAATGCCATCGGCGAAACCTTGGTTCACGGAGCTTCAAGCGACAAGGCGGACGCTGCGCAAAAGGCTATGAACGCCGGCGTTGATATAGACATGATGTCCGACGCTTACCTCAACCATCTCAAATCGGAGGTAGAGGCGGGGAGAGTCAGCGAGGCGACTATTGATGAGGCTTGCATGCGGGTTTTAAGGCTTAAAAACAAGCTGGGACTTTTTGAAAATCCCTATAAAGACGGCTCGTTGGAGGCAGAAAAGAAGTATATCTACTGCAAAGAATTTCTGAATCTTAGCCGCCGCGCCGCCGAGGAGACAACAATTCTGCTCAAAAACAACGGCATACTTCCGCTTGACACCTCCAAAAAGATAGTGGTGGTGGGTGCGCTTGCCGAAAGCCGTGACATAACAGGCTCGTGGGCGATATTTGCCCAGCCGGAGCATACCGTAACCCTGCGCCGCGCGTTTGAAGAGCTTTACCCCAAAGCCGATATCAGCTTTTATGCTACGGACGAAGCGAGTGGGGAGCTTATCAGTGCTTGCGCTTCTGCAAACGCGGTTATTCTCTGCTTAGGTGAGGATCAGTCAAGAACAGGCGAGGGAAAAAGCGTTGCCGATACCTCGCTGAGTGCTTCTCACAAAAGGCTCTTTGAGACGGTTGCAAACGTCAACCAAAACACCGTTGCCCTGCTGTTCGGCGGCAGACCGCTCTGCGTGCCTGAGCTTGACAAGTGCTGTGCTGCTGTCGTGGAAGCGTGGCTCCCCGGTACATGCGGTACATATGCCGTCGCGGATATAATCTTCGGCAGGGTTAACCCCTCGGCAAGGGTGCCGATGAGCTTTCCATACTGTCCTGGTCAGCTCCCCATGTGCTACTGCGAGCTTCCCACAGGTCGTCCCAAGCCGAACGAGGATAGGTATTATCCTTTTGTCTCCAACTACATGGACGTTCCCAACAAGCCGCTTTATTCCTTCGGTCACGGACTTTCCTATACTAAATTTGAATATTCCAAGGTAGAGCTTTCGGGATATATCCTTGAACGCGGCAAGACGATTACCGCCTCGGTCACCGTTACAAACACCGGCGACATGGACGGCGCAGAGCCGGTTCAGCTTTACATAAGGGACCTCGCCGGAAGCGTAAGCCGCCCTGTAAAGCAGCTTAAAGGCGTTAAAAAGCTGACGATAAAGTCGGGCGAAAGCGCAAGGGTAAGCTTTGAAATAGATGAGGATATGTTAAAGTTCTACGATATAGATATGAACTTTACCGCCGAGCCTGGAAAATTCCAATTATGGATAGGCGGGTCGAGCGAGACAGATAATTGCGCGTATTTTGAGCTGCGATAGAAAGGGCGGCTTGCGCCGCCGAGTGAAAAGAGAAGAGTTAAGAGAGAAAAGTTAAGAGATTCGGTGTTGGCTTCGTCAACGGATTTAAATTGCGGCTG
>USEH01000038.1 GCA_900553675.1 uncultured Ruminococcus sp.
TAAAACAAAGCCCCGGCAAACAGCCGAGGAAAGGTGAGGCGGCGCAGAGTTTTTCCGCTTTAGCGAAGTGTGACGCCGCCAGTGCCGCCATTTCCACCCGTCAATCCGAAGCTTATTTGCAGGGCATTGTTGATTTTATCCATCGAGGTTGCATCTAAAACGCCCATGCGCTCCTTTAAACGCTGCTTGTCGATGGTGCGAATCTGCTCTAAAAGGACTATGCTGTCCTTTGCCAAGCCGCAGGTGCCGGAGGTTATCTCGATATGAGTGGGCAGACGGGTCTTTTCCCGCTGACTGGTTATAGCCGCGGCTATCACCGTTGGCGAATGACGGTTTCCAACGTCGTTCTGAACTATAAGTACAGGTCTTATTCCGCCCTGCTCCGAGCCTACCACCGGACTTAAATCGGCGTAATATATTTCTCCCCTATATACTGACATGACTATCTCTCCTGTTGCTTTTGTACTTGTCTTATGTTTACACTACTATTCTTGACAATACCTTGCAGTTTATTCAGCCAACCGGAAATTACAGGGAGCTTAGTTCAGTTTATGCATGACCTTGTCGGGGAGTTAATCCTGCGGGACGGCACAGGCGGTTCTCTCATACTGTAAAAATTTACAACGTGTATTTGCAAATAAATGTGAAAAGCTATTAGCAAATAATCACGAAAGGACCATTTATATATCATGAAAACGGTTATTTCAAGAAGAACTATCGCAAGGATTGTATCCTTTTCTCTGGCGATAATTGCGGTTCTGGGCGCGGCTGATCTTATTTATATGCGAAAACTTTCGCGCGCGGAAAACTTTATCGAATACGGCTACCGTCAGGCGGTTGAAGAGCTTGCCTCAAGTGCGGACAAGATATCCTCCACCCTGACAAAGGGGCTTTATTCTGCATCTCCGGCGATGATGACCCGCCTTTCAAACGAGCTTTTAAGCGAGGCAAGCACCGCCAAGAACGCGCTTACAAAGCTTCCGGTTTACAACTCCAACCTTGAACGCACCGAAAAGTTTCTAACCCAGATAGGCAACTATGCCTCATCCGTCTCGGCGGCTGCCGCACGCGGCGAGGAGACTTCTTATGACGACTACAGCAGGCTGAGTGCCCTCTGTCAGAACGCAAAGGAGCTTTCAAAGCAGCTCTGGGAGCTACAGTCGCGCTTTCTTTCGGACGACAAAACCATAACCCAGCTGTTTGCCGATATCGATTCGGGCGGACAGTCGTTTATCACCGAGGGCTTTGCAAAGCTTGAGGACGGCTTTTCCTCTACCCCCAAGCTTATCTACGACGGACCGTTCTCCGACCATATCTTAGAGCGCACACCGCGTCTTATCCAAGGCGCAAACGCCGTCAATGAGGACGACGCGCGCCGACGCGCCGCGCAGTACTGCGGCATGGAGGACTGGCAGCTTAAAAGCGTCGAGGGAGGCGAGCAGGGCAAAATGCCTTCCTACTGCTTCCGTGCGGACGGCATTTACTGTGCCGTAACCCAAAAGGGCGGATATATAAGCTACCTTATTAAAAGCCGCGAGCCGCGAACCTCAAAAATCACACCCGCAGAAGCCGAGGTCTATGCAAGAAGCTATCTTGATTCGCTTGCAATCGGCGGCATGCAGAAGACCTATTACGAAACCTACAACAACGTCTGCACCATCAACTATGCTTATGAAGACAACGGCGTTACCTGCTACACCGACCTTATAAAGATATCGGTTGCAATGGACAACGGCGAGATCCTTGGCTTCGACGCCCGCGGATTCATAGTAAACCATCACGAAAGAAATCTGGGCGAGCCTGTTTTAAGCGAGCAGGAATGTCAGGAAAAGCTTTCGCCCATGCTCAGCGTTATGGATTCCTCGCTGGCGGTGATCCCTACTAATTCAGTTGACGAAAAGCTCTGCTGGGAGTTTAAGTGCAAAACCTCCAACGACGACACCGTGCTTGTCTATATCAACTCCCAGACCGGCGATGAGGAGGACATTCTCATACTTCTGGAAACCGATGAAAGCCAGCTTACAGTTTAATACTAATTTTCGTCTAAAATGATTCAAAAAAGTGGGTATAAAACTGCTTGAATGATGGGGTTAGCAGCGATTTAACAAATTATGAGGAAACTTTGTGCCTGTGTTTGAAAGGTTTGTTATCTGTCCGACTGACCGTGGGGGTGTAGGAGAACACTTTGCTCCACAGGGTGAGCCGATTGATATCTGTCCTACTGCCTGCAGGGGGTAAGGGGGATGAAACTAAGGGGAAAAGGGGGAACCCTAAAACCGCTGCAAAAGTGCGGATTCCTACTGCTTCTCACGTTTCTCCCCCTTGGACCCTCTTTTCCTTCACCCCTTTGCCCCTTTTCCGCACTTTTGACTGCCAGCGGAGATTGTGAATCTGATGGCTTTATTTTACTGCCGTTCCTTGGTGGTAGTTTCGTTCGCCCAGAACGTGGTTTGCTATTCTTCTATTACTTTGATTATCGTACTTCTGCGCCTTGAAGAGATACAGAGTGCTTAACCTTACCTTTGTCATTTTTGAATTTTGGCAGGAAAGCGAATACGTAGCCTTTTACAGACGAAGACAGTATAATAACGTATAAATAATAGTATTATTGCCGTCCTGCTTCGGGCGGCAATAATTCTTTCAAAAAAATTTCACTTATCATGCAATGAACCGCCGATTTTGGTGTGTATATTAGTGAAAGCACTTGCAGGACAAAAATCTTGGTATTGTGCGCGGGAAAGGAGAAATCAATGAACGACCATGAAATAATAGAGCTGTATTGGCAAAGAAGCGAAACGGCAATATCGGCGACCGACAAGAAATACGGCAAATACTGCCACACCATTTCCTACAACATCCTTCACAACAGCGAGGACGCTTCGTAATGTGTGAACGATACATATTTAAAAGCATGGGATTCCATGCCGCCCAAGCGTCCCGAAAAGCTTTCGGCGTATCTTGGAAAAATCGTGCGGAATCTATCGCTCAACAGATTCAGGCGATACGCCGCGGAAAAGCGGGGCTTCGGGCAGACCGAGCTTGTGCTGTCCGAACTGGAGGACTGCATACCGTCCGCCGTTGGCGTGGAGCAGGCTTTTGATGAGACTCTTTTAGTGGATGCCATCAACCGTTTCCTGCGCGAGCAGCCGGAGCAAAAGCGGAACATCTTTATCCACCGATACTGGTATCTGTATCCGATAAGGCAGATTGCGGGAAGCTTTGGCATGAGCGAGAGCAAGGCGGCTTCCTTGCTTTTCAGAATGAGAAACGAGCTAAAAGCGCAACTTGAAAAGGAGGGCATAATTATATGAAAAGCGAAATACTTTTACAGGCAATCGGAAAAATCGACGACGAGCTTATAGCCAACGCGGGCGAAATCAGGAGCAAAAACAGAATAAAGATGTGGCTCAGCTGCGGAGCGGTGGCTGCGTGTATTGCGCTGGTCGTATTTGCCGGTTCTGTGGCGGGATGGTTTTCGCCGATTGAAAGCTCGCCCGAGCTGTCCATGCTTACCATCTCGGAGGATTCGGGCGGAATGGGATTTGAGGGGTATATGGCTTATGGTATATCCGAGCTGGTAAATGCCAACCCTTGGAGTGAGGACGCTAAATTATCCACTCTGCCGGTATTCAAAAGCAAGCTATACCGCGATGAGAACATGAATATGCGGGGTATGGATTTTGAAGCTATGAGAGCTATGCTGCTTGACACAGCCGAACGGCTGGGCATGGACACCGATAATCTTGTGATTACCGACGACACCCCGAGCGCAGAGATGCAGGCGGCCACTGTCGAAAAGTTTGCAAGTATGGGTGAAGAGGTGCCGGATGGATATTTTGACCCCACAAGCCTTATCGTCGAGCAGGACGGCATACGCATCGAGGTGGTTCCGGCCATGAACGCAATAATTACCTTTGACCCGGCAAAAGTCTTTCCAAATGGCCTTGGTTTCCACTACTATTCGCCTTACGAGGATGTCGAAAAGACTGCGGAATATATAAAAGAGGAATATAAAGAGCTTTTGAACATGTATAACCCTATAACCGACATCAACGGCGGAGATTATAACATCTACGGCGAACGGGGGGTCGACCTTTGTTTCTATGACGGCGCAGAAGACTTAACGCAAAGGATAATTAACTATAATTTCTACTATACGTCATTCTCCTGCAACGAAAGTGAAGAGCTTTTCCATGTGTGCGTTCACAACTGCGATTTGTCCGACAAGGTCGGGGATTACCCTATTATCACGGCAAAGGAAGCAAAAAAGCTGCTGTTAAGCGGAAACTTCGTAACCTCGGTGCCCTATGACTTCCCGGGCGGGGAGTATGTTAAAAAGGTGGAGCTGATATACAGAACTGATGCCGGATATTACATCCCATATTACCGCTTCTATGTGGAGCTCCCCGAAGCCGAAAGGGAGGGCGGCATGAAGACCTATGGCGCATATTATGTCCCCGCCGTCAAAGAGGAATATATCGAAAATATGCCTTTGTGGGACGGAAGCTTTAACTCATAGTTTCAGCGAATCCCGAAAACATAAAACGCGCGCGGAGCTTTGATATGCTTCGCGCGCGATATTTCGTGATGTAATCTTATTTTGAGACTATTGAATTTGTAAATTCCTGCGCCGTCAGGTTAAAAAATTCTATTTTCCAATCACCTTGATTCCTGCTTATAAGACTAATACAAGCATTTTTTAATCGCGTTTTACCGGAGCCGATTTCATGCTCGGAGATGACCGCAAGCAAAGCGTTGATCCACGCTCCGTGAGATACCACCGCAACGGTATCCTTCGGAAAGGTATCCGCTATTTTTTCCGCTGCCCTCAATGCGCGTTCTGCCAATGCTTCCCACGGTTCCATTCCGGAAGACTGTCCCGAAGCCTCGAAGCGCTGTCTTTCCTGCGGAGATAAGCCCGCTAAGCGTCCGTAGTCTCTCTCAATCAGTTCTGAATTGACGATGACCGGACATTGCTGCCAAGCCGCAATAATTTCTGCTGTTTCCTCTGCTCTCATTAAAGGGCTTGTGTGTATGGAATCAAGCCTGACAGCTCTTAAAGCCTCGCCGCAAGCTTCTGCCTGCAATATGCCTGTTTGGTTTAATGGGATATCCTCGCGCCCCTGCAATCTTCCCTGGAGATTCCAGTCAGTTTCTCCGTGGCGGATCAGATAGATTTTCATAACGGCAGCCCTCCTTTTTGACAATTAGAGCGTGTTCATACTAAACTGATTTGCGGATTTTGGAGCAAATTTTGTTCCATTCAAGGCAAAAATCCGCCGGGAATACTTGCATATTTCAAGGATTTTTAACGCAGAATGGGGCAAAATTTGCCCGAAAGACGTGAATCACGTTTAGTGTGAACACGCTCTAGTATACAACTTTTTTCGTTGAATTGCAAGTGAGGAAGGGAGGATGAAAGTGGTTTGGGTTGAAATGTATGCTTTTGCGAAAGTGAAGGACGTTGAACAGCGTTTAGCCGGTCAGACTCGGCTAAACGCTGCTTTGACAAAGCCTGACTTTGTTTCAGGTTATCCTATTTATACCGTTAAAAACTAAACTATTTCCGCTGACAAGCCTAAAAATGTCGGGAAAGCAGGTGAAGCCGAAATAAAAAATAAGTCGGCGTAAGCCGACACCGACACTTTTCACTTTTCTCTCTTATCTTTTATCTGGAAAATCCGCCAAGCAAAGTAAGAGAAAAGTACAAAAAGAAAAGCCGCCTTGTCGGCGGATTTTCTTTTTGGTGCAGGTAACAGGACTTGAACCTGCATGAAATTGCTCTCACATGGACCTGAACCATGCGCGTCTGCCAATTCCGCCATACCTGCATATTATCTTGCTGCATTTCTGCGACTTCGTTATTGTATCACAAAAAAACCGTTTTGTCAATGGCAGAAATGCAAAAATCCTTGACTTTATTTTTAAGATTCCTCCCCGAAGACTTTACGCACTTCAGGGAGGACAGATTATACTTATACGCCGGCTTATATGCTAAAAGGTATTGGTGGCTCGTAATCTATTCTTATCTTCGGAAGCTTTTCGATGACCGAATAGCAGTCAACCTCGCCGGGGGCGTTTTCACCGCTTGCCGGAGGGGCGAATATCTTTAATGTGAGCGAGGCGTTCGGCTCGATTTTCTTGTCAAAGAACGCCGGCATAAGGTCGATATAATGGCAGTTGGGAGATTTATAGAACCATCTTCCGTTTATCACCAGCATCAGGTTGGAATTATCGTCCTCGTCAAAGGTAAGCTCGCAGAAGACCGGATCCTTCTCGAAAGTCAGCGGGATGGCTATACCCTCGGCGTCCTCCGAGCCGCCCCAGCGGAGCTTTGCGGGCAAGGGCAGCTTATCGCCCATCGTCATTTCAGGGCTGAACCAATCGCTGTGGATGATGTCGCGGTATTCACGCAGAAGCGGAAGCTCTATTCCGACCTCGGGGTTGTTGGGATCTTCCCATTCAAGACCCAGCCTGCCCCTGTCGCGGAACTGATACATGGTAAAGCCGGTGAGCCAGCTGCCCTTGTTCTCGACGAGCATATCGCAGAAACGGCGGAATATCTTGCACTGGTCATATGGACCGGTAACGTCTCCGTCGGCATTGTGTTCGCTCATTACCATCGGCTTATCCATGCCTGTTATTTCCTTGTAGCGTTCATAGGTCGCCTTGCAGCAGTCGTAAACAGGCTGCGCTCCGGTGTAGCCGTGCGAATGTCCTCCTTTGAGGGCAACATCGTTCGGCCAGCCCCAGTGCAGTGACATATATTTGTCTATCGACCATATATCTGTCTCCTTGGCGGCTTCTAAGAAAAGCTCTTCCATGCCTATCTTTTCGGGATTATCCCTTTCTTCCCCTGCTGCGCCTGCGCAGAGAATGGTTTTAACGTTGGGTGCATACTTATGTATTATCTTCGCGAACCGCGCAAAGAAGTCTGCAACTTCCTTATAAGAAGCCCTCTTATTAAAGGAGAACCAGCTTCCTGTGGCTTCGTGATTGATTCTTATCATAATTCTTCCGAACGGCAGTAAGTCCTTTGCGATGGCTATAAGATGCTCGTCTGAAACGGCGGGGTCAACCGTTAAGGTAAGTATAACGTCCTGCCCGTGGCGGCGGATGTCGCGCATCTGCTCAAAAACAGGGTCGTCCTTTTTGCCCTCTAAGCCTCCGCGGTAGGGGAAATAATCGTCGTAGGGGTAGCCCCACGCGTTGGTTTTGTCCTCCGGCGGGAATGCAACGCTTGCGCGCACCGGCCAGCCCTTGTCAAGCGGATAATAGCAATACATAAGGTTTACGGCGCGGTGAGGTCTGCCAAGCTTGTTTAAAATGTAGTCTTGATTAACATACTCTCCTCTTTCGCTGCCGTCGCCCAGATCGACCGCGCACATCGCCTTGCCCATGTGCAAAGAGTATACCTCGGGGTTTATAATATCCATAGTCATCGTCCTTTCAAAAGCGGTATTTTCGATTTCATATTTTATGCCGCCTGCCGTGCGATATCTCTAAAAATCGCCGAAAACGGCTGCTTTTGCGGGATTATCGCGCGCGGCGCAGCATAAAACGCACGTTAATATTCTGCAATTTAAAGTATAAAGCATATATCCGAATAAGTCAACCGTTTTATTGAATTTTGCATAATAATTCACCCTTCTTTGCTGTTTTTTTGACGGAGTAGGAGAATATCCGAAAACCATCATGAAAAAACGGAAAAACAGTTGAAATTAAAATAATAAAGTAGTAAAATAAATATTCGGTTTGAAAGACAGATGTTTTTTACTTTTTGTATATTATTTTATCATTATTACAGATATAGAGGTATCAGACGTGTCAGTAAATTCGCTTAAATCAAGGGACAGAAGCATGGATATGACTTCCGGCTCGATATTCCCGAAAATAATCAGATTCACCATGCCGCTTCTTTTGATGGGAACTCTTCAGCTCCTTTACAACGCGGCGGATATAGTTGTTGTAGGCAGATGGGGAAGCGACGCTTCTTTGGCGGCTGTAAGCTCGACCGGAGCGCTTATTAACCTTATTGTAAACGTTTTCATGGGACTGTCTGTCGGAACAAGCGTTGTTGTTGCCCAGCACTTCGGTGCGGGACGAATGAAAGACGTCAGCGAGACGGTTCACACCTCGATAGCCGTTGCCGCGATAAGCGGTATAGCGGTGGGAGTGTTCGGATTCTTTGCGGCAAAGGGAATGCTTGAGCTGATGGATTCCCCCGAAAACGTCATCGACCTTTCGGCGCTGTATGTTAAAATCTACTTTATCGGTATGCCGGCGAATATGCTTTATAACTTCGGAGCGGCGGTTCTGCGTGCCGTCGGCGACACCAAGCGCCCGCTTTACTATCTTTCCATATCGGGAGTTATAAATGTCATACTCAACCTTATCTTCGTAATAGCCTTTAAGATGGACGTTGCAGGCGTTGCGCTTGCTACAATCATATCTCAGGTTGTGTCGGCGGTGCTGGTGCTTGCCTGCCTTATGCATTCCGACGGTGCGATAAAGCTTTATGTAAAGAAGCTGCGCATACACAAGGATAAGCTTATAAATATCCTTTCGGTTGGACTTCCTGCCGGCATTCAGGGCTCTATCTTCTCTATCTCGAATGTTATCATTCAGTCATCAATCAACTTCTTCGGCGACGCTGCAATGGCAGGAAGCGGTGCAGGCGCAAATATCGAGGGCTTTATCTACATGGCAATGAACTCGGTATATCAGGCGGCAATAACCTTTACCAGCCAGAACTTCGGTGCGGAGAAGTATCGCAGGATCAAAACGGTTGCTTTTGAATGTATGGGACTTGTAACCGCTGTAGGGTTGAGCCTCGGCATAATTGTAAAGCTGTTCGATACCCAGCTTCTTTCCATATACACCGACGTTCAGGCGGAAATCGAATTCGGCGTTATAAGAATGTCGGTAATACTTTTAACCTACTTCTTAGACGGCACCATGGACGTTATGGTTGGACTTCTGCGTGGAATAGGACACTCGGTTCTGCCGACCGTCGGAACGATTGCCTTTGTATGCGGATTCAGAATGTTATGGATATTTACCTTCTTTGCCCAATACAAGGCGTCTGTAAACAACGACCCAGCCAAGTCGCTTACTGTGCTGTTCCTCTCCTACCCGATATCCTGGATAATGGCAACCCTTTCGCACACCATATGCTTCCTTGTTATTTTCGGGAAGATGGTTAAGAAGGCTAAAGCGGAGGGAAAATGGTAAGAAATTAAGGTGAGCTAATAATCCCGATGAAAATAAAAGTTATTGCATTTAATAAAGATATTATAGATGATGTTTTCGATATACAACAAAAGGCATATAAACCGCTCTTTGACAAATATCAGGACAAAGAAACAAATCCGTATATGGAAAGCAAAGAGGTTGTATTGGAAAAATACACCCGGCCGGGCACTTACGGATATGTGTTTATTGAAAATGACCTGCCTGTTGGCGCAGTCAGGATAGCAATGAAAAATAATGTTTGTAAGGTATCTGCATTAGCCGTTTTGCCGGAGTATCAGAACAGAGGAATAGCGCAGTCGGCACTGCGAGAAATTGAAAAAATACATGGCAGTGCAAATAAATGGGTATTGGATACTCTTATGTAGGAAGCAGGAAATTGTCGTTTATATGAAAAGCTTGGATATGTCAGAATCGGCGAACCCAGAATCATAAGCGATAAATTAACCATTGTTGGCTATGCAAAAGAAATCAATCCGGAACAATCACCATTTTAGTAAATGAAAATATAAATATTGCTTATGAAAATCCGAAAGAATGAACAATCATGTCAGAACAATACTAAAGCCCTGCAAAGAGCTTGGCGTCGAGCTTAGCGTTCCAACGGTTGACCGTTAAACTATTTGCAATGAATGAAAAATCGTGTGTATATAATGTAAAAGGAGACACGATGACAGAATACAGAAGCTTACAGGAGCAGGAAATTAACCGCACGCTTTTTCGCAGCTTTATCCGCCGTCAGGTGGTGGATAAATGTTTCCGCCGCGAGAACGGAGCGTGGGTTGTCCGCTCCGACCCTTTTATCGACGACTGGACAGAGGAGGACTATCAGACCCTGATCTGCTGTCTGCGCAACACGGTGCGCACAGGCGGGCTTGTTCTCGGAGCATTTTCAGGCGGTGAACTGAAGGGCTTTGCGTCGGTGGAAAGCAGATTTTTCGGAGGAGAAAACCGATACTTTGACCTCTCTTCCCTTCATGTATCAGAGGATATGCGAAGAAAAGGAATCGGAAAAGAGCTGTTTATGTCTGCTGCAAAGTGGGCAAAAGAGCAGGGAGCAAAAAAGCTGTATATTTCCTCTCACTCCGCCGTCGAAAGCCAAGCGTTTTACCGCTCAATGGGATGTGTTGAAGCGGCTGAGTATAATCAGAAGCACGTGGAAAAAGAACCATATGACTGCCAGCTTGAATACATATTATAATGGGATCCCGATTACAAATACTCCGCTATAGCACTTTCAAAAGAAAAGTGTCATAGCGGAGCATTCTTTATATGACCGAAACCGCCGCAAAACATCAATTCTGCGGCGGTTGTTATATGCTTTTTATAAATCGGTATTATAACGCTTTACTTTTTTGCGGAGAAAGATATACGAAATCACCGACGGGATTCCCAACCAAATCAGCACCGCACTGGCTGTTACAATCTCAAAGTTGGGGATAGTCAGCGCGCCTGTCAGGTATAAAACAGCGACCGGCAGGGATATATAGCCTATAATTTTATGGGCGAGGTTCCATGTTTCTTCGTCCCGCACAGTCCACGGCAGACGAAGCCCCGTGTGCCTGCTGTAAGGAAGCCTTGGAGAGATGATTCCAGCAAAAATCATCACGCAGATAATAATAAGCATGGCAAGCATTTTTTCCTGATTTTCGGTGAAAGCAATCACGCCCGAAGCGATCAAAACGGAAATAATTATACAAGCAATAAGCATGCATATATTAAAGACGGTTGTTAAGCGCAGAACTCCGATTTTCATGTCGTCGGTTGTAACGCTTGTCAGCAGAGCAAGGTTGCGATACAGAATAATTACCGACGCCAGCAGACAAGCTCCCACCAAGACAATGGAGATTATTTCGTTTTTTACAGCCAGGGCTGCAAGCATAGCCGCAAAGGACAGCAGCAGGATTATCCCTCTTTTGCTGTTTGCCCTGAGCGCAAGCTTTTCTTTCCGATTCTTTTCGGCAAGCTGTTGGTTAAGCCTTTCCAGTTCCTCCGCAAGGCTGCTTTGCTCTTTTTCGTCGGAGCTTTTTTCTATATCAAGAAGCTGACCGACGGATACTTCTAAAAGCTCCGCTATACGCATTAATATATCAGCGTCGGGCACCGACAAACCTGTTTCCCATTTAGAAACGGTCTGCCTTACAACGTTAAGCCTTAATGCCATTTCTTCCTGACTCATTCCTTTTTGCTTGCGGTATTTTTTAATGTTTTCGTTTATCATGTCAAGACCGCCTCCTTGTATAAAAATTATATCTTAGGTGCGATTGGCAGTCAAGCAACGAAAATTAACATTGACAGAACTACAGCCATAATTGCGGTCAATAAGACATCATGCCATATATCAGAATGTATTTCCGACGGATAATGCATCTTTACACTCTTCGCAGCCGGTTCAGAGCAGCTTGTTATCTACCCCAGCTTCTCCCGCAGCTCCCCCAGCACCTTCTTTTCCCTGCGTGACACCTGCACCTGAGTCATGCCAAGCCTTTGCGCGGTCTGCTGCTGGGTCAGGTTTTTGTAAAATCTTAGGAATATCAGCTGGCGGTCGCGCTCGTCTAAGGTGGAAAGAGCCTGATTTAAGGCAAGCTCGTCGGTTATTTTTATGTCGGGAGGGTCAACGGGCAGGTCGAGCTGGGTAAGCTCGCCGTCGTCCGAGCTTGCGGTAAGGCTGACAGTGGGAGAGCTTACGGCAATCGCTTCTATTACGTCCTGCCGTTCCAAACCGCATATTTCGGAAAGCTCATCAAGCGTTGCACTCCTGCCGTTCTGCGATTCAAACCGCTCGGCGGCTCTTGTAACGCTTAATGAGCGTTCCTTTATGATCCGCGATACCTTTACCGCCCCGCCGTCGCGGAAAAGGCGGCGGATCTCTCCTAAAATCACCGGAACGGCATAGGTGGAAAAGCGCACCCCGCGGGATTTGTCAAAGGCTTTCACCGCCTTTACAAGTCCCATGCAGCCTGCGCTGTAAAGCTCTTCATATTCAATTCCCTTTCCCCGGAACCTCGAAGCGCACAGGCGGACAAGACCCAAGTTGCCTTCAACGCTTATCTCCTCGCCGGGGAACTGTTCGTTTTTTTCAAAGATTCGGTTTTCGGTTATCATCTTATCTTATCATATCAGCCAAGCTTAGACCGCAGTTTTTTGCAAAGGACAACGGTTGTACCCGCTCCCGGCTTGGATTTTACGTCAACTCTGTCGCAGAAGCTTTCCATCACCGAAAAGCCCAGACCCGAGCGTTCCTCGTCCGGCTGAGTGGTGAAAAGCGGCTCCATCGCCTTTTTAACGTCCTCTATGCCGCAGCCGTGGTCCTTTATTCTTATGTAGATAAGCCCGCTTGAATATGCCTTGGCGGTAAGCTCGATTTCGCCCACCGCGCCGCGGTAGGCGTGGACTATGCAGTTTGTAACCGCCTCGCTTACGGCGGTTTTTATGTCGTTAAGATCGTCTATGCGCGGGTCGTAAAGCCCTACAAAGCCGCTGACCGCAAGGCGGGCGTATCTCTCGTTGACCGAGAGCGACGGAAACCTTACCCTGATTTCGTTGATAGGTTTTTCAGCCATTTATATCTTCCTTTCCTTTTTCTGTGACAGACAAAGCCTCGCTCTGTTTTTTCTGCCCATTCTGCTCGGACATTTTAACAAGCTTGTCCATTCCGGCAAGAGTCATTACCTTTTCTATATAAGGAGGCATTCCCGCAAGCTCCACCGTTCCGCCCATTGCCTTCATGTTTTTATATCTGCCCATAACAAGCCCGACTCCAGAGCTGTCCATAAAGGTGACAGACGAAAAATCAAGAATCAGGTGGTTGGGGTGGTTGTCGTTAAGGGCGGTATCGATATCCATGCGCAGCCAGCGGGCAGAGTGATGGTCGATTTCGCCGCTGATGCGCGCAGTAAGGCTTCCTTCGCCGCTTGGGCTGATGTATACTGACATTGCTTTTCGCTCCTTCCTGTTTTTAGTAAAGATTAGCATGGGATTGATAAGAAAAATGTCAAAACGAAGACATAGAACAGGCGCAGCACCAAAATCCGGTACTGCGCCCTGTTCTTATTATTTTGTTGACATTCAGCGGTCGGTTATGTGAAGCTCCTGCTTAAGCGCCTTCTGAAGAACGGCGGAAACGTTTAAGCCGCTTTTTTTGGCTTCAAAATCAAGCCACGAAGGAAGAGTGACGTTTCTGCGGACCGTCCGCATATCGTTCTGCCTGCGGTATTCCGAAAAGTCAACAGCTACAAGTGAAACTATATCGTTTTCAGTTTCTTTTATGACTGCTTTCACTTCTGATGGTGTGGGCAGAGCTTGTTTTCTGTCCTCCATCTCAATGCCGATTATTCCGATTGCATCCTTTGCCATTTCGAGAGCATCCGTCAGGGTGTCGCCCTCGGTGTTTATGTTGAAATCCGGAATATAGACGACAAAGCCGCCCTCTGCCGGTGATATCAAAATCGGATAAGCTTCTTTCATGATACATCATCCCCCTTTATGCATTACTATACACACAAAATGTGTATATGTCAACACTTTTATATCCATCACAAAAAAATCCGAAAAAATTTCAAAAACCCCTTGACATCTTTGAAAAAATGGTTATACTATATATTAGCACTCGGAGATATTGAGTGCTAACACTTAAAGCTTTTAATTGCCAAGCGTGTTTGGGGTGAGTGATTTGGATGATAGGAAGCTGAAAATCCTTGCGGCAGTTGTTGACGAATATATAAGAA